>JANQGN010000308.1 GCA_028277295.1 Rhodospira sp. | reverse complement strand
CGCCGGTCCACCAACCAGCCGAAGAACGGCGCCGTCGTACTGTCCGTGGCGATGCCGGTGGGCACCAGCACGCCCGCGCGGCCCTGGTCGCGGGTCAGGGTGGCGAAGGCCTCGGCGAACAGGGCGTAGGTGTTGACGTCACCCACCCCGGTCAGCGGATAGCGGGCGTCGGAGCGGGCAAAGGTGCTGGCGGCCTCCGCCTCCCGTTTCGCATACTGGAAAGCCTCGAACAGGGCGTGTTCGGCGCTGCCCTCCGGCGCGGTCGCCAGCGCATCGATCATGCGGCGGCGCGCCGCCTGGTTGGGCGCGGCGGCGATGTCCGGCGCGCGGCCCCTGAAGAACTCCTGCTCCTGAAGCTTGATGCGCTCCCACGGCGGGTTGCCGATGACCACATCAAAACCCCCTTGCGCCATTTCCACCGGGAAGGCGATGGGCCAGTGCAGGGCGCGGGCCGCATGGGCCAGCGTATCGGCCTTGCCCAGCAGCGGGCCATACACCGGCTCGCCCCGCGCCGCCGCCCAGACATGGCCGGTCAGCGGCACGACGGGCATGGCCAGGGCGCGGCGGTCCCGTTCCGCCACCGTCGGGGCATCGTCGGCCAGGGGCGGCTTGGGCGCCAGGAAGGCCGCCATGTAGAGGTCGCAGGCCTGCTTGCGCCGCAGCCAGCCCTCGCCATGGGTCAGGCGGTCGAAGGCGCGCGCCTTGGCGGCGACGGCCGCCAGCGAATCGTCGGGCATGGCGGCGGTGGCGCGGGCCTCGTCGATCAGGGAGGCCGGCGGGCGCAGGTCGGCCAGCAGGCCGCCTTTGGTCACCTTGCCGTCGCGCTGCTCCGTGTTCCAGCGGCGGTACAGCCGGGCGGCGTCCCTGTCGTCGCCGGTCAGGGCGTCATAGGCGGCGTCCGGGATGCCGTCCATCAGCACCGCCAGATCCTGCACCCCCACCAGGCTGTCGCCGCAGACGATGCGTGGGGCCAGGTAGGACAGCGGCTTGCCGGGCTCCAGCGCCTCGATCCACAGGGCGACCTTGCACAGCTCCACGGCCAGCGGATTGCGGTCCACGCCGTACAGGCAGCGCGACACCACCTCGCGCAGGGCATGCTGGAAGTCGTCGCGCCCCGGCGCCCCCGGAGAGCGCAGGGCGGCGATGCGCGCCGCCATGCGCCGGGCCGCACCCAGCAGGAAATGGCCGGAGCCGCAGGCCGGGTCCAGCACGGTCAGGGACAGCATCGCCTCCACCGGGTCGGGCGCCAGGTCGGCGCGGTCCAGCAACGGGTCGAGCGCGCTGTCCAGCACCAGCCGAACCAGCGCGTCGGGGGTGTAGTAGCTGCCGGTGCTCTTGCGGTCCGATCCGGCGGCGCCGGTGGTCTCGGCGAAGGCGAAGGTGCGGGCCTCGACGTTGACCCGGGGGATCAGCTCCAGCAGGCCCTCGTAGACCGAGCCCAGTTCCTCCGTCTCCATGTCGCGCCAGTTGACGCGCGCCAGCGACTGCCCCGGCGGCCGAATCCAGGCCAGACGGTAGATCGCCTCCATGACCGCGCGGTTGTCGATGCGGACGCCGTCCATGTGGGGCGTGCGGCCGGGGTCGAACAGACCGCCCAGGCCGGGCACGCCGATGGCCGGGGCGCCGTGGGCCAGGGCGCGGAACAGGGCGCGCAGGCCGTCCCAGGCGTCCGGGTGGCGGGTCCAGGCTGTGCGGTGGATGGCGCGCTCGCGCAGGCGGCCGACGCCATAGCCGGCGGCGTAGGCGCGGCGGGCCTCGGCCGGTGTGTCGGCCGGATGCAGCAGGTCGCGGTCCTCGGCCGCGAACAGGAAAATCAGGCGATAGACGGTGCCCAGCAGCTCCTCGAACAAGCCTTGCGGAGTCAACCGGCCGGTGCTCAGCGCGCCGCGTAAGGCCGTGTTGGCGGGGTGGGTCAGCGCGCCCTGGCCCAGCAGGCGGAGCGCGTGTTCGACGCCCTCGCGCAGTTTCTCGCGGGCGGTCACGCCGTCGCGCCGGCCCCGCTCGCGCGCCTGTTCCAGCGCGCTGTCCGAGGGCGCGGCTCCGGCGGCGCCGAAACGGCCCCGGTGGATGAGCAGCCACAGGGCGGAGAAGTCGGCATAGAGGCCGTCGCGCAGGATCTTGGCCAGGTCGGACTCGATCCAGGCCGGGCGTGTCAGGCTGAGGTTGTCGCGCAGCAGGCGCAGGGTGCGGCCGTCGGTGGCAAGGCCCCACAGGCAGGTGTCCTCGGCATTCAGGTATTCCTGCAGAAGCTGGGTGGCGGAGCGGCGCCGTGTGTCGTCGGCGAAGGCCTCGTGCGGCACGTCCAGGCCGGTGCGCTGGCGGCCCGGATCGACGGCCGGGGCGATGACCACGGGCACGCGGCCGGCGCCGGCGGCATGGCCGATGGGGAAGGTACGGGCGGTCTCACCTTCGCCCAGGCGGGTGGGCGGAACGGTCTCCAGGTCGTCGAAGCCGAAGACGAGGCGCAGCATGTCCGGCATGACCCGCAGCGCGGCCGACGGGTCGGCGGCGTGGCCGGCGTCGAACTTCTCCCACAGCGCCTGGGCGATGCGGAAGGCGCGCGCGATCTCGTCGCGCAGGTCCAGGCCCTCCGGGACGCCATAGCCGCGCCGGGTCTCGGCGTCGGCGCCCGGCTCGGCGATGCGGGTGATGGTGTCGGGGGTCAGCAGGCCGCCCGTGACCTCGATGGCCGGGAACCCGAGACGGAGGGCGCGGCGGGCCGGCCGGGTGCGCGCGGTTCGGGCCATCCCTCAGAGCCTCGGCAACAGGACGTAGAGGCCGATGACGTCCACCGGCTCCACGGGGGTGACGGTGACGGCGGCGCGGGAGCCCAGCGTGGCGCGGACGCGGCCGTGGTCCTCGGCCAGCTGCGCGGCGCGGGCGCGGGCGTGCGCCAACAGGGCCGGGCGGCGGCTTTCGACCGACTCCAGCGCGCGGGCGATGTGTTGCTGGCGCACGCCGTCGGCCAGATCGGTGCTATCGCCGTCCAGCAGCGCGAAGGCCTCGGTGCCCTCTGCCAGGACAGCGCCGTCGCGCGGGGCCAGGGCCAGGGCGGCGGCCTCCTCCGCCATCTGGAAGCGGGGGGCCCCCAGGCGGCCCTTGCTGTCCAAACGGTGGCGCAGGCGCAGCACGAACAGGTGGACGGCCCGTGTGACGGCGACGCTTTCCCAGGCGCCGACCCGGGGCAGAACGGCCGGGTCGGGGTGTTCGGGGGCCTCTTCCAGCGCCTGTTCCAGGAAGGTCTCGGCCAGCACGGCCGGCAGGGCGTGGGTCCGGTGCACGGTCAGCGTCCGGTCCCTGGCGCGGCCGCCGAAGGACAGGCGCAACGGGCGCGGCTCGGGGGTGTCGTCCAGCAGGCCCTCGGCGATCAGGCGTTCCCGCAGCATGGGGCTGTCCACGGCCAGAGAGGCCGTCCAGGTGCCGTCCTTGTGCTGGCGCGGTTCCCGTCCAAGGCGGGTCAGGGCACGGGTCACGAAACGTTCGGTGTCCTCCGGACCGCCCAGGGCGCGACGGGTGGCATCCCATTCCGGGGCCACGTCTTCGGGCCTCAGGGCATGCTGGGCGAAAATGGTGCGCGAGCGCTTCTCCCGCTCCGAAGCATTGGTCCAGGCGTCATCGAAGGCGCGGCTCTCCGGCCCCTCCAGGTCCAGGGTGAACTGGCGACTTTCGCGCGCGCTCAGCAGGACGCGCGACATCAACGCCTGAGTCAGGCTGCCGTCCTGGTCCGGCAGGGGGACACGCACGCCGGTTTCCTTCTCGATGCGGCGGGCCTTCTTCAGGATGACGTCCAGAACGGCGCCGTCCACCGGATTGTTCTCGCCGTACATCAGGACCGAGCGGACGACGGCCGATTGCTGGCCGAAGCGGTCGATGCGGCCGTCCCGCTGCTGGTGGCGGGTGGGGTTCCAGGACAGGTCGTAATGCACCACGGCATCGAACCAGGCCTGTAGGTTGATGCCCTCCGACAGGCAGTCGGTGGCCACCAGAAGGCGCCGGTCGGCGATGTCGGCCAGGGATTCCACACGGGCTTCCCGCTCGTCGGAGGGCAATTCGCCGGTGACGACCTCGACCGCGACGTCGGTCAGGTCGCGGGCGAGCGCGGCGCCTATGGACCGGGCGGTGGCGATGTAGCGGCAGAACACGACGGGGCGGAAACCCTCCGCCGTCAGGTCGGCCAGGATCGCCTTCAGCCGCATGTACTTGGGGTCATCGCCGGGGCGGGTGGCGAGATGGTCGGCGGCCGCGATCAGGGCGGCGAGGCGGGTGTCCTCGATGCCGGCGCCGGGCTCCACGTCGTCGGCGGCGACCTCCTCGTCGTCCAGGGCGCGGGCTGCGAGGTCGGCCTCGGTCTCGGCATCGCCGTCCAGCAGGGCGCGGGTGCGCAGGGCCTGGGCCGCCGCCGCCGGACTGGAGCCGACGCAGCGCATCAACGCGAGCGTGCCCCAGAAGGCCAGGCGACGCCGGCGGTCGCCGTCGGCGGAGTCGACCACATCGGCGCAGTAGGCCAGGACCTCGTTGAACAGGCGCTCGGACGCGCCGGTCATGCGGTAGGACAGGTCTTTGGTTTCGCGGGTCGGGAACAGGCCGGGTTCGCGCCAGTGGTCGATGTCGCGGCGGCGGCGCTGGATGAAGTGGGCGGCCAGGCGTTCGCGCAGCTTGCGGCGAGCCTCCTCGCTCACCTGGTTGAGGGTCGCGAAGTCCGGATGCAGCAGGCCCAGCAGGTTATGAAAGGCCGTCTCGTCGCCGGAATGGGGCGTGGCGGTCAGAAGGATCATGTGTCTGGGCCGCTCGCGGTCGGCCGCCATGTCACGCAGCAGGCGGAAGCGCTGGTGGCGCGCGCGGCCGCCGCTGACGCAGGCGTGGGCTTCGTCCACCACGATCAGGTCCGGGCAGGCGCGCAGGAAGTCGTCCCGGCGCCGGTCGCTCTTGATGAAATCCAGGCTGACGACGGTGAAGGGATAGGCATCGAAGACGCTGACCGTATCGGGCAGATCGCGTTCGAGGCGGGCCGCACCCGACGCCGTGACCGGCATGGCGGAGAGGCCGAACTTGGTCTCCAGTTCGGAGGCCCACTGCTCGACCAGATGGGGCGGGCAGAGGACGGCAAAGCGCTCGATATCGCCCCGGTCAAGGACCTCGCGCACGATGATGCCGGCCTCGATGGTCTTGCCGACGCCCACGTCATCGGCAATGAGCAGGCGGGTGGTGCCCTGGCGCAGCGCCATCAGCAGGGGCGCCAGCTGATAGGCGCGCGGCTCGAAGGCCAGGCGGCCGGCGCTGCGGAACGGGCCGGCACCACGCCGCAGCGACAGGCGCAGGGCATCGCGCAAAAGACGGGCGGCATCGCGGCCGCCGACGCGGCGCGGGTCCGGCAGGGGGAAGGTGGCCGGCGTGATCGGCTCCAGTTCCAGGGCCGGTTGCAGAAGCTCGGCATCGGACTCGGCGCCGGTCAACGGGCGCACCCGCAGGCCGCCATCCTGGCCCAGGACGACCCATTCGCGGCCGCGCGCGCGGACCAGCTCGCCAGGGGAAAAGGCGCGGGCGGCGGAAGCATCGGCGGTCATGGTGGATCCTCAAGACGGCGGGCAAGGTCCGCCAGCGCGTCCGGCCGCGCGATCGCGTCCGTGGGCAGGATGACAGCGGTCAGGCCTCGGTCCTCCAGGGCGGCAATGCAGGCCTCGGCGGCACTGCCGGCCTCAAGGGCAACCAGTCGGTGACGGCGCCAGACCCAGGGGATGATGTGGCCATCGATCTCGACCGGTTCAGCATCTGGCGCCGGCACGCCCTCCAGACCGGAGTCGTCGGCGTGGAGCGCATCCGATTTGGGCGTATCGCCGCCCCCGTCCAGTCTGGCGGTCAGCAATCCCAGCAGAAGTGCGCGCAAGGTCGAGTCACGGCGATCGATGAGATCATGGTCCGGCTGGTTATAGTACGACAGCAGGCATTGATAACAGCCCGCCACGCAGCGCACGTCCAGATCATCCAACAGGGCATTGACCCCCGACGCGCCCGCGGCGTTGAGGCTGTCTTCCGACAGGTGGATGGCGCGCAAGGCGGCGTGGGCGACGGCGTGCAGGCGGTCGGGTTCGCGCGCCAGGCGCCCCAGCGCGCCGGCGCCGCCCTCCGCCGCTTCATAGAACAACAGCGCGTGGCGATGGTGGCGGCCCGGCGTGGGCTCGCTCAGGATCTCGCCGTCCTCAAGCTGGAAGGTGGCCTCGATTCCACGCGCCAGCGCGTGCTGCAACGACACCATGAAGGTGTCCGCTGCCGTCCCGGCGCGCGCGCGGATCGCCTCGGGAATGCGGATCAGAAGCGCGTTCTTGTAGTCCTCGACGACAGGCGTGATGCGCTGGGGGGTATCCTCCGGCGGGATGTCCGCGGACTCGCCGGCCTCCCGGCCCAGCCAACGGCCGGTGCGCGGGTTGATCAGGAACCCGACCTCGCTTTCGTCGCGCCGCCGCCGCAGCCCGCGATTGATCCGGCGGATGCGGGCGCGCGGCGCGAACGTGACCCGCGCCAGGGGTGCCCCCGACACCGCGATCAGATCCACGTCAATGCGGCTGCCATCGTCCGGCATCAGGACGGTGGTCTGAAGATCGAAGCCCTGACGACGGCGTTCCTCGTCGTTGGCGGTGATGCGTTCCACGGGCCGGGTGGAGACGTTGTCGATCCGGAACAGGTCGCGGGTCAGGTGCGCCGTTGAGATCGGCGCACCGCAGACATGGCAGGACTCGCGACTGTCGGTGTCGTGGCCGGCGCCGCAGGCCGGGCACAGCAGGGTCGAGAAGGTGGTTAGCGTGCCTTCCGCGCTAGCATTCGCGCCCAGCATGGCGCGGTCCACACGATAGGCGCGTCCTTCGTGATAGACCAGACTACCGGGTCCGAACTCGGCGATGGCCAGGAAGCGCGCGCGCTGAAGGTAGCGGTCGGCGCGACGCCCGCTGTCGCCGGGAACGAAAGCCATCAGGGGCAGGCGGGGGAAGTTGTAGCCGGGCAGGAACCCCTCGGTCGCCAGATAGCGATAGGCATAGAAATCCGAGCCCAGATTGGCCTTGCCACCCAGCAGCAGGTTGATCTGCCCATCGGCCTGGCGGCGCCGGCTTTCCGCGATCCTGCGTTCGGCCTGGGGGATGGCGTAGTTCTTCAGCGCCCGGTCGGCGTCGTCGCGCTGCTTTTCCGCCGACGCGAACAGATCGCGCCATCGGTCGAACGCCTGGTCGAACCGCTCCGCCGCCCGTGCGGCGCAGACAGTGGCATAGGCCTCGATATCGCGGACCCAGGGAGCCTCGACCAGATCCTCCGCCAGGGTGCCCAGGACCGGGCGCATGGCCGCCGCTGCCGCCCGGGTGGCCTCGGGATCAGTCGCCATGGCCCGCACTGTGGTGGACAGGTCCTTGCCCGCCGAGGCCATGTCCAGGTTCTCGGGGATGTTGGGACTCAGTTCCAGGCCCGTCGCGGCCAACCATTCGGCATGCAGGTGGCTGTCCACGAGATCCTTGTTCGCAAGGTCGATGGTCGGCGCATTGACGACACCGGCGACCATGGCCACCGGATTGGCGAAGAAATACTGGTCGTGCGGGCTCTGCGCGGCGCAATAGGTCAGGATCAAGGCCGCCTGGCCACTGCGCCCGGCGCGCCCACTGCGCTGGACGTAGTTGGCGGGCGTGGGCGGCATGTTGCGCAGATAGACGGCGTTCATGGAGGAGATATCCACGCCCAGTTCCATGGTCGGCGAACAGAAGATGGCCGGCAGGAAGCGGTCGTCCTCGCCCAGATCACGCAGGGTCGCGGCCTCTTGCCCCAGTCGTTTCCGATCCTCATCGCCATGCCGGAACCGGGCCTCGCGCAGTTCGCGAAGGGTCGGATCCACCTGTGCGGTATGTTCCCGCCCCTCGAACCCGAACAGGGCCTGGCCGCCCTTGCGAAGGGCGTCGGCGACAACCCGATAGAGCGCGCGGAAGAACGGGTTGGGCTGTGGGGCTGTGTCATCGCCGGGTCCGGTGCGGAACACGACCTCGTTGGCGTTGAGGCGCCAACCCTGGCCGGACCCAAGCGGAGACCCGCATGGGACGACGACAGCGTAGGTCCGGCACGCATCCAGCAGGGCCGGGATGATCTCGGCCGTCTCGTCAGATGTCGGCAAGGTGCCGCCAAACCGAAGGCGCCGGATGTCCCGACCCAGCGCGCTACGCGGCGTGCCACGGACCATGAGCTGTTCGTCCGCCAGTCGCATGTCCTTGCGGCGCGGCGGATCGACCAGCAGGGTTGTGGCCGCGCGGACCCGATCCTCAGCAATGGCCCAGGGCGCTTTGATGCTTGTACGCATCCGCTTGGTCAGGGCTTCCACCTGGAACCTGTCCAAAGCGTCGGATTCGACCGCCAGCCCCTTGCGCAGATGATCGAGCAGGGCCTTCAGCGCCCGGGCGCGCTCATCCGCCGAGGCCCGCCCCAGGGCGGGCACCCCGGCAAAGACCGTAGTGTCCTGGGCGATCGTCTCGATCTGGCGGTATTCGGCCACCAGCAGACCCAGTTGCTCCAGGTTGGGGTTGGTGAAACGCCAGCCCCGCCGCTGATCGATCCAAAAGCGATGAGCCAGCCCCTCCCGCATGGCCTTTTCCGCATCCTGCGCGGCCGCTCCCTTGATGGTGTCGTCAACCATCCAGTCGCGACGGCGTCCCATGTTATCGGCGACGAACCCCAGCGCCTCCTGCATTGCCCATCCGATGCCGTCATGAGTCAGCCCCTCGGTGCCGGCGGTGTCCAGGGCCGCGAGGATGGCACCGCGCAGCAGGGTGATGAAAACGAAGTCATTGAAATGCCCGGCTTGCAGCGCTGCGTCTTGCCGGTTGTCGGTGAAGGCCAGCAGCTTGCGCTGTTCCGGTTTGGGCAACGAGGGTGCACCCGCCCCGTGCATCCAGCGCAACACGGACGTGATCAGGACGGTCGTCGCGGAGCTCCGACCTTCCGCGCTGAGGGAGGCCAGCCGGTTGATATCGCGCGTCGAGTCCGTGTGATAGTCACCGCACACGGGGCAAAACTTGAACCGGCCTGGCATGAACCATGTCCGCAGGCCCGGCGTGCCAACCGCGCCGTCGGGACATACCTTGAAGGGAACGGCTTGCGTCCTGCGGTAAGCCGGTTTCAGGCGGATGGCCCCCGACCTGGAGACCTCCTGCCAGGGCTCCGGGTAGTCCTCCGGCTGGCCCGCAAACGTGACGCTGGGGTCGGGGGGCTCGGGCATCAGAAACCCCCAGCGCCGGTGTCCCAGATCGGGATCGTCGTCGTCGTCGAGCGGCACGTCATCGATGGCGCGGGCCTCGAAGCGCGGGCCGTCCGGGGTCTCCACCTCGAAGACGGGATGGAACTCCTGGCCGCACGACCGGCAGAAATGCGCAGGGAAAAGGCGTTTGGTCGGATGGTCGGGGTCGAATATCTGTCCGTCGAAGGTCACCGTGCGGGCCGAGGGCAGTTCCAGCGTCACATAAAGGCGACCCGCGCCACTGACCAGTTGGTGCAGCCGAAAGGCCAGCAGGGGACGGTCCTCGCCCCCGGCGATACCCCGCTCCCTCTCCGACCGGCTAAAAGCCAGAAGGGCGTTCCGCAGTGCCTCGGCGGACAGGGGCTCGGGCAGGCCGGCGTCCGTGGCAAGACGACGGACGGCCTGGTCGAACGGCATGGGCGGGGCTCGCTCCGGTTTCACGGCAACGTTTTTCAGCCCGAGGCGGGTTTCGACCCAGACGGCCAGCGGATCGGACGCCAGGTCGGCATTTCCGCAGCCGTCGAAGCTGCCGGGCCGCGCGGCGGCTTCAACAGCTTGTGGTAGGCCAGCGATCCCGTGATCAGCCGACTGACCGGGACTGGTGACGCGGCGCAACGTCTCCGTGATGACCGCATCCAGACCGACCGGGGTTCCGAACAGGCGCGAGGCCACCGTCGCGATCGCGCGGTTGCGGTCCGATTCCCTTGCCTCGCTGGACATCGTGGCCGAAGTGCCGATCATGACCGGCGGATTGTCCGGGTCGCAGACGCGGGCCTTGAGGCGCCGCATCAGCATGGCGACGTCGGCGCCCTGGCGGCCCCGGTAGGTGTGCAACTCGTCCAGAACAACGAACGCCAGACCCCGGCAATGCGCCAGAACCGCGCGATCCACCTCGTTCTGGCGGGTCAGCAACAGCTCCAGCATCATGAAGTTGGTCAACAGGATGTCGGGCGGCGTCTTGCGGATGGCGGTTCTGGCGTCGGCATTCTCCTGCCCGGTATAGCGGGCATAGGTCACAGGCCCGTCCGCGCCAAGGAACTTGCGCAGTTCCTCCTGCTGGCTGTTGGCCAGGGCATTCATGGGATAGACGACGATGGCGCGGGTACGCGGCCGCGGGTCGCGGTCCTTGGCCTTCAGGATGGCATCGACGATGGGAATGAAGAAGCACAGTGACTTGCCCGAGCCCGTGCCCGTCGTCACAACATAGCTTTGGCCCGCGAGGGCGACCGCCAGGGCCTGGGCCTGATGCTGATAGAGCACCAGGGAGGGGTCCTCGGTGCCAGTTCCGGGAACCTGGAACAGGTCCGCCGTGCGCGGATGAAGCCCTGACCGGCCGGTCATCGCCCGCAAGCTGTCCGCCTGCCTGTAGTGCGGGTTGATCTGCAATAGGGGCACTGGCCAGAAGCGGCGGCTGGAATAGCCCGCAGCCACCTTTTCGCGGATGTCATCGGCACGGATTCTGACGAAGGAGCGCGAAAAGGCCTCATAGTCCGTGATGATCCGGTTGCTGAGGTCGAAGACATTCATAATCGGGACTCAACACATCATAACCTTCGCTGCCAGCCTGAACAAAAAACGGTTGTCATTCAAACGCGATTCTCACCACCCTTGGGTTCAGGGCGTTGACGATGCGCCTTTCTGCTCCACACCAACTCAGCGGTCTCGCCGCCGTCGTCCGGGAACAGGGCGGCGGTGATGAGGCCGGGCAAACATGGGTCCGTCGAGGCGGACGCGAAGGTAGTCGCGCGACGTGGCGGCCTTGGAACGCGCGGCCCAGGCGTCGCCGATGCGGTGGCTGGCGATCATGACGCGGAAGTCGGGTGCCTTGTCGGTCTCGTTGCAGTCGTTGGGGACGAACTGGACCCGCGCATTCAGGGTCAGGGTGCGGATGATGCCGATCCAGCCGCCGTCGCGCGACGGCGAGAAGGTGCCGATGACGCTCATGGTGTGGTCTCCTGGCTGGTGGGTTGGGAATCGGCGGTGCCTCCCGCCCCCGCCGATCTTCGCCGACGCCGTTTCGGGCCGGCCGAGTCCTCGCCGTCGGCCAAACTGTCCTTGCGGGCGCGGTTGAAAGCGCGGTCGCCGTCCAGGAAGGCGCGCAGCATAAAGGGAATCAGGTCGGACACGCTTTCCGTGTCCCCATAAGTAGCCTCGTACAAGGCCGCATACTCCTTGAGGGCAGCGTTCAGCGGCGCATCCAGGGTGACGGTCAGGCGGGCCGGCGTGCGGTCGGGAAGGCGGGGCAGTTTGAGCATGGCTCAGCCTCCTCGGTAGGGGCGGAGTATCAAGTCCCGATGCACGATCACACGGAGCGGGAAGCCGGGACGGATGGTCAGGGTCGGCTGGACGTCAAGGAAACGCTCGGTCAGGCGCGAGCCGGCGCGACTGACATTACCCTGGAGGGAGTCGCGCAAAGCCCGCATCAGCTCGGACTCGCTCTCGCCCAGGGACAGCTCGGTGCCGACGCCCAGCAGGGTGGCCAGCACGACACCCGTGGCCAGGCGGTCGACGCGATAATCCACGCCATCTTCCAGGCCGGCATATACGGCCGGGTCGGTGGCCGGCAGGTTGTCGATCTGGGTGGACGAGCCATCGGGCATCACGATCCGGTGCCAGACCAACAGGGCGCGCGACTGCCCGAAGGTGATGACGCTGTCGTACGTGCCGATCAGGCGAGAGCCCTGCGGGATCAGCAGCACCCGGCCCGTGGCGGTGTCGTAGACGTGCTCCGTGACCTGGGCGATCACGGTGCCGGGCAGGTCGGAGTTCAGGCCGGTGATCAGGCTGGCGGCGATGATGCTGCCCGCCATGACCTGATGCGGCGAGGCCGGCGTTTCCAGGGCGTGCGGGTTATAGATGCCACCGGTCTGGCGCCGGTTCAGGAAGTCCAGCTTGGTCTGCTGGCCGTTGGGATCGCGCTCGGGGTCAAGAGCGAGGCGGTCCGCAGGGAGCGTCGGCATGGTCGGGCCAAGGGCTTCGGATCCATCCGGCTCCTGGGCGATAGCCATGGCCCCGACCGGCCGCGTATCGATGCGGAACAGCACACCGGACTCGCGGGCCTGCAGGGCCTGGGCGGCGAGGCGCTGGCGCTCGGCCTCGGCGGCGCGGTCGGCGGGATCGGGCTCCAGGCCGGCGCGGCGGCGGTGTTCGAGAATGGGGCGGCCCAGGTCGCCGGGCAGCGGCGGCCCCAGCACCGGCGGCGGCGCCGGGGGTTCCATGTCGCCGTAGTCATCGGGCAGGCCCTCAAGCCCCTCGGGCGTGGGGGCGCGACCGGGCGTGTAGAGGTCCTCGCCGTCTGATCCGCGTCGCAGATCCGGTCCCTGCAGGGCCAGCAGGGTCACGGTCATGACCGTCCCGGCGCCCAGGGCGGTCAGCCCGATCAGAAGGCCGCGCCGGAACCGCACCACGCGGCGGGGCGTGGCGCGCAGGGCCAGGGTCTCGGGGTCGGCCTTCGGGGACGCGGTCATGATCCGCCTGCCCCGGCCGGGCGGCCGTCGGTGCGGGTGATGCGCACCACCTGCTGGTCCTGCCCGCCCAGGCGCAGTTCGGCGGCGGCGAACAGGCGGTCGACGATGTAGTAATTCCCGCGCATGCGGTAGTTGACGAGCTGGCTGTCGCCGTCGGGGCCGATGATGAACAGCGGCGGCGCTTCGCCCTGGTCGATGCGACGCGGGAAGGCGATGAAGACCTTGTGGCCGTCGTCAAAAGCCCGCACCGGCCGCCACGGCGGATCGTCGCCGCTGATGGCATAGCGGAAGCGCATGGTCTCCAGGTTCACGCCGTCCGCGATGAGCTGCGCCGCCTCGGCGTCGGCATTGCGGCGGCGCAGGGCCAGAATCTGGTCGGCCGGATAGGTCCAGGACAGCGCGGCCATGGC
>JANQGN010000301.1 GCA_028277295.1 Rhodospira sp. | reverse complement strand
CCTGGGCGCGGCGGCTCCACATGGTGCGCTTGACGCGGGCGCGGCCCTTGAGCGTGCTCAGCGCGGTCTGCATTTCCTGTTTGCTCGACAGCTTGCGCAAGCCGGAGCGGGTGGCCTTGGCCACGGGCACGCGCAGGGTCATCCGGTTGCGTTCAAACGAGATGACGTAGAGGTCCAGTTCCATGCCGCCAATGGTCTGAGTCTCGATGCCCTCGATGAGGCCCACGCCATGGGTCGGGTACACCACGTGATCGCCAACGGAAAATGCCGCCTTTTTGGTCATCGTCTCACTCGTTTCGTTGGTCCAGGCCCTCGACCGGCCGCGCCGCGCCAGAGCCAGTCCCGCGACGGCGCTTGGCCGGCGCGGGTAGGATTTTGGAGGCCCGGGACGGACCAAGGCTGGGTCCCGACCGCGCGCGGGGCCGTCCTCATGACGCCCGGCCCGGCCGGTGGAGCCCGAACCCTCGATCGGCAGGCACAGCCTGCCCGGACATAGGACCACCGGTCATTGACCATGACCGCCGCAGTCCGTGGCCGGTCGGCACCGCGTGGCGGTGCCAGACCTGAAAACGCGGACGTCCGAACGACGCCGCGTGCAGCGACGCACTCAAGAGAATCACCCTTGAATACAAACGTCGCTGCACAGAACACTTTCTTGTGTGCTGACACGGACAAAGGAGAGCGGACCGCATCCTGTGTTCGTGTCAGCACACGCGGGCGGATGAGTCACACGCATCCGCCGCTGGTATATGAACCGGCCGGCCAGCCCTGTCGGCCCGGCCCCGGGGACAAGATTGCCTCGGCCTCCCTGCGCGAACGCGGAGACCGTTCCTATGCGCCCGGCGCCAAGTGTGTGGTGCCAAGTGTGTGGTTTGGGCACCCGGCGTGAGTCTGGTCTCGTGAAACCGTCCTCTCGCGGGCCAATGGCCCGGCGCGATGCCATGCGGACGATGGCTCGCGAGGCGGAGTGTCATATCTTGGCCTTCACGGCCGGACATCCCCAACCGATGATCCCAACGGATGACCCATGCCAGCAACGCCCGGATCCGCCCGGGCCACCGGCCGACCCATCCCTTGGTCTCCCGGTCAATCCCCAGTCGTGCCCCACGACTCCGATGCCCATGACTCCGACCATCCATGACCCCGGTTTCCGGGCGCCGTTTAACCAGGGCGGGACCCCGCCCCGAACGCACAAAACTGCCCGATCCATCTCGCGGGGATGACGGATGTTCACGTGCTTACCACAAAAATTCACAATTTGACAGGCGAATCTCGCACGCGCGGAATGCCCCGCCGGCGTCCGGCGCGCCATCGCGGCCAAGCGGCGCGCACGGCCATCGGTGGCGCCCGGCACCGTCAAGGCGTGGTCACGACGTTTGGTCGTGACCACGGCGGGCGTTGCCGGGACCCTCAGGTGGTGCCGGCGCCAGGCTTGTCGCTCAGCTGGTCTTTCTTCCCGGGCTTGTCTTTCCAGTCGTCGGCGTCTGGCAAGGCGTCGCCCTTACGGGTGATATTCGGCCACTGTTCGGCGAAGTCACGGTTGAGTTCCAGCCAGTCCGCCGCGCGGTCGTCGGAATCGGGCACGATCGCCTCCGCTGGGCACTCGGGCTCGCACACGCCACAATCAATGCATTCATCGGGGTTGATGACGAGAAAATTCTCACCCTCATAGAAGCAGTCCACGGGGCACACCTCAACGCAGTCCTGGAACTTGCACTTGATGCAATTTTCGGTGACGACGTAGGTCATGGGAACGAAGCTCCATCGTGTCGCTCAGGCGTCGCGCGCCACCGCCGACCGGTGTGCCGCGCCGTCGCTTTATTCGCCAGCGGCCAAGGTGTTTGGCCGCTGGGTGGTTTGTGGCCGGCTCGCACCCCCACCCCGCGCGGGCGTCCGCGCCAGACCGTCCTCTGGGGAATATGGGGGCTCACAGGGAATATAGGGCTGGTGAGGTGAGAGAGCAGGTCGGACCGAGACCCCGGGGATGCTCGCCGCGCCGTCGGCGCCGGTCTCATTGGTCTCATGCCAGGCGCGCCCGATGGGACGCGGCCCTGTCATGTGAGGGTCAGGACAGTCCGCGCCGTTCCAGGACCCGCTTGCGCGCGGCGGCGCCGTCCTGGTCGTCCACGAACAGCAGACCGCAGAGGCGCCGCATCAGGCTGGCTTCGTGGTCATGCACGACTCCGTCAGCGTAAACAACGTCCCACAACATTTCGATGAGTTCGATGCGTTGCGGATAGGTGAGAGCATCTTTCAGCACCCGCGAGAGGCCGTACAACTCCACCTGCCGGGCCTGAGCCGCGTCGGCCTCGCGCATCAACAGGGCGGCGTCGGCTGGCGACAGACCGAAATGTGACATCAACAACGCGCGAATGCGCTGGGTCTCGGCGTCGTCGACGGTGCCGTCCATGGTGGCCGCCTCGGTCAACAAGACGGCGACGGCGAACTGGACTTCGTGATCGGGGGGCACGGCGGGCTTAGGCTCGTCACCGAACAGGATCTTCCTCAAGGTTTCCAGCATGGGGCGCCTGCCTTGACACGGTCGTGGGGTTGTCAGGGACCTGACGGGCCAGCACTTAAGCATTGGCGCCCATGACTCGCAACCCCCCGAGACCGGCGCCGCGTCGGCTATTCCTTACCGAAGAGATCAACCATGACCGCCCGTGACCGCCACACCCGACCCTCGGCCAGGCCCCCCCGCGTCGCGCCGCGCGTGTTGCCTGGCCCGCCGGAGGCCCGCCGCCACTATCCGGCCACGGCGCGCAACCGAGATCCGATTCGGGCGGTGCTTGCACGTGTGCTGCCACGGGCGCCGGCGCATAAGGCGGCGGTGTTGCTGGAACTGGCCAGTGGCTCCGGCGAGCATGCCGCCCACCTGGGGCCGACGCTGCCGGCGGGCTGGCGCTGGCGCCCCAGTGATGGCGATGCCCCGAGCGCCCAGGCCGCCGCCACGCTGATCGCCGTGGAGACTCCGGAGCGCGTGGAAGCGCCCCTGTTGCTGGACGTGACGGACCGGCCCTGGCCAGGCAACGCGGTGGAGGACGTGGCGGCCGTCGCGGCCATCAATCTGATCCACATCGCCCCCTGGGCGGTGA
>JANQGN010000274.1 GCA_028277295.1 Rhodospira sp. | reverse complement strand
CTGGCCAGGGTTCGACCGTCGCGGAGACGGTGGAACGGCGGACGCGGGCGTGCTATCAGGCCCGTCCGCCGCTGTTTCCAATCTGGACGCCATGGCATGAACGTGTGTGTGACAACGGCCTTTGACGCCGGATATCAGGAGATGGGCGATCTCTGTGCGGAGGCTCTCCGTCGCTACGCCGCGCGGCATGACATGGCGCTCAGGATACATGGAAGTCTGCCTGATACCGGCCGCCCGCCCGCCTGGGCTAAAATTCGAATCATTCAGGCGCTTCTGAACGAAGGCTTTGATTTCATTCTGTGGGTGGACGCGGACGCCGTGGTCGTCGACATGGAGCCCGACATCCGCGACGAGGTGCGCGACGGCAAGGATCTCTTCCTCGTCAAGCATGTGCTGACGGTCCATCCGATGCCCGGCATGGTCGTGACACTGGATGTGCCCAATACAGGAATCATGCTGCTGCGTAACAGCGACTGGACCGACGCGATTTTACATCAATTGTGGGATTATGAGGAGTATGTATCGCATCGGTGGTGGGAAAACGCCGCCCTGATCCATCTGATGGGCTACCATCGTCTGCTGCGTCGCGATGCCTTGAATGTGCCTGACCCGGTTGTGCTGGCCCGGGTGCGATGGCTTGACCCGCGCTGGAACGTGGTCCCGGACGCGGGCGCCCCGGTGCCCCATCCCATCATCCGGCATCACACCCGCGGCGCGTCCCGACAGGAGCGCGTGGCCGCCATGCGCGCCGACCTGGACCAAGCGATGGCCCGCGCCGAACAGGCGTGAGGGATGGGGACCCGGACGGTGACCCGTCCGTCCCCGTCACGCGAGCCGCGCCGCCACATGGGCGCGGAGGTCGTCGAGGGCTTGCGACCAATCGCCGGGGGCATGTTGGCGAATCAGGTGTGCGGTGGGATACCACGGGCTGTCCGAGCGGTGGACAAGCCATCGCCAGTCCGCCAGATGAGGCAGCAAGATCACCAGGGGCAACCCCAGGGCGCCGGCAAGGTGAGCTGGGGCCGTGTCCACCGACACGATCAGCGACAATCGGTGCATCAGGGCTGCGGTTGGCGTGAAATCGGCGCCATCCTCCGCGCTGATCCACGCGCCCCCGTCCACCACGCCGGCGGCGGCCGCCTCGGATGACGCGCCGAGGGCGTCGGCGTGCGGCCCAACCTGCAACGACACCAGCGTCACGCCGGGAAGGCGCAGGGCGCGAACCAGGTCGCGCAGCGGCACATCCCGCGCGGGGTTGGTGGCGGAACTGCCCCAGACCAGGCCCACGCTCGGTCCTGGGCCGATCTCGGGCAGTGGCGCCGCGGACGCGGGCGGGGCGGGAACCGTCAGGTAGGGCACGCGGGCCGGGATTGTCTCCAGCGTGGTGCCCACGACGCCGGGCAGGCTGGCCAGGGCGGCCTGGGTCTGAAAGGGCGGGGTCGGGGTCGGATCCACCTTTCCGCGCCCCTTGCGCACGAAGGTCAGGGTGGGGAAACTGGCCCGCAGAAGCCGCAGCAGGGGCCCCGGACTTTCGACGATGATCCGCCCATCGGACCCCGCCCTTCGTTCCGCCTCGGGAAGATAGCGGCAGAACTGCAACACATCCCCCAGGCCCTGCTCGCTGTGCAGCAGCAGCGTCCGCCCCGCCAGGGAGTCCCCATCCCAGGCGGGCGCCTCCGACATAAAGTGCAATGGGGCGCCGGGCCGCCGCCAGCGCCATTCGTACTCCGCCCACCCTTCCGGCAAGCGCCCCGCCCGCAACAATGCCGTGGCCCGGTTGAAGTGGGCATCCACCAAGGCGGGCCGCAGGTGTTGGGCCCGGCGATAGGCGCGCTCGGCGTCATCCAGCCGCGTCTGCGCCTGGAGCAGATTTCCTAGATTAAACAAATAGGCCGCGTGGCCCGGCTCGGTCGCAACCGCGGCCTGGGCGGCGCGCAACGCGGCCTCTGGCCGGCCCAGGGCGCCGAGGGCGCGGGCCATGGCCGTCAGGGCTGGCCCCGCGCCCGAGCGGGCGGCGCGGGCCAGGGCTGGCAGCGCGCGATCGGGTCGTTTCGCGTCGAGGTGGATGAGTCCGACCAAGTACAAGGCAGGCCAGTGGTCGGGCTGGCGGGCGAGTATGGCGCGGCATTGGACTTTGGCATCTCGTCTCCGCCCAAGACGATAAAGGTGAAGGGCGGTCTGGAAGCCGGAATTTGGGTTGGACATGAACGCTGCCGAAGGTCATGTTGCTGAAACGGTTATCCGAGACTCATCAAGTGTGTCGCCTGTGCGCAACAGTGCTACGTGAGGCGCGTTGCCTTGGCAAGCCAGCACGATTAATGCCTTGCCTTACAGGCGGGCTCCGGCTATCGATTGAGCGCTGAGGCTGGGCCGGCTGGCGTGACAGAAGCGTGCCCCGGGTCCGGCCACTTACGGGGGCACCGCGAGTGTGCCGGAATCGCATGGCAGTGGGCCTGGATTCGTAAACCGGTTTGCGATTAGAAAAGGGTTGGATCACATGACGAACACAATCA
>JANQGN010000246.1 GCA_028277295.1 Rhodospira sp. | reverse complement strand
CGAGAGCTGCACCGGGGGGACGCAAGGAGCGCAGAGATCAGCGGCGGCGCTTGAACAAGACGAAAGCGGCAAAGGCCCGGCGATCCTTTAGGGGTGCCGTACAGAAGCGCCCGATGACATCTTGGGCGTCGAGTATGTCCTGCTGAACTTCGGACTTATGGAGGGTGACAAAAGGATCGTAGTCGGCGCTATGTCTTTTGGTTTGCAGTGTGACAAGCGCGTTCGCAAAGTCCTCGATGTCTTTCGGAAATCTCTTAAGTGTTGTATTGCCTTTACAGTTTTCTTTTACTGGTTTGTGCTCAAGCGCTCTGTAAACATGCCTCCATGCGGGGTTGCTTCTGTTTGCCGTCGCGCCGCCAACCAGGGTATCGGCACAGCACACCGCCAGGCAATGAAACAGGGCTAATAGGCCGTGCTGACTGCCCGCCGCAGATTGGTTTGGCGTGGTTTGCCACGGTCCACGTGCGCCAGGTCGTGGGCGGTTTTAAGAAAATCAGATGGCTTCAGCGTTTTTACCCTGCAGTTCCGACTTCGCGATAAAGGACAGGATCGGGAAATCAAGAACGCCGCAGTCCGCCATGCGCGGCCTCATATGACGGAGCAACCCGGACGCCCGGCGTGGGTCCAGGGTCTTATTGTGTGCGTCAAACACGATTCTGATTCGCAAAATGGGGTCGCCATCTTCATCGACATCCGGCTCAATGTCGATAGACTCGATGGTGACGTCCGTGAACCGCTCTTCAAGAACGCCCTTAACGATGTCCTTTATGTCTTTGCGGACGTCCATGTTTTCCTCAGCTCCATAGCTCATCAAAGGAATCGTACACCAACCTGGTACGGCCTGTGAATCCCACTTCGGACGAAAACCAGGCGCCCTCGGCCTCGACCCGACGCCGGTTTTCCGTCCGACATCCCTTGATGAGTACCTCTGATATCGGCACAAAGCGAACGGTCTCAAGGGTCACAGGGTCGTGTGTGGCTCGCGACGCCCCGGCCCTCCGTTGACGCTCGGCCCGGGGACGTCCTAAACACGAGCGGAGGCGCGAACGCGCCGATCCTCCGCCACCGCGACCCGCCCCAGGGAGTTCCCCAAACATGGCCGACCCCGCCCCCGCCGACAGCACGCTCGACGCCCTGACCCTTGACGGGATCGCCGCCGGGGGCAAGGTGGCCCTGGCCCGCGCCCTGGCCGCCCTGGAGAGCCAGCCGGACAGTGCCCCGACCGCCGACCTGTTGAGCGCCGCCCATGCCGCGCCGCGCGCCCATGTCGTGGGCATCACCGGCCCCCCGGGCGTGGGGAAATCGACCCTGGTCAACAGCCTGATCGCCGCCTGGCGCGAGCGTGGCCAGACCGTGGGTGTCATCGCGGTGGATCCCTCCTCGCGGCGCTCTGGCGGCGCGCTGCTGGGCGACCGCACGCGGCTGCGCCATGACCCGGAGGACCAGGGCGTGTTCGTGCGCTCCATGGCGGCACGTGATCATCTGGGTGGCCTGGCCGGACTGACCACGGCGGCCATGGTGCTGATGCGCGCCGTCTATGACGTGGTGCTGATCGAGTCGGTGGGCGTCGGTCAGTCGGAGACCGAGATCGTCGGCGTCGCCGATACCGTGGTGTTCTGCGTCCAGCCTGGATCCGGCGACAGCTTGCAGTTCATGAAGGCCGGCATCGCCGAGATTCCCCATGTGGTGGTGATCACCAAGGCCGACATGGGCGCCGCCGCCGAGCGCGCCCGCGCCGATGTGACCGGGGCGCTGGGCCTGGCCGTGTCCTGGTCCGACTGGGACATCCCGGTGCTCAAGGTCTCGGCCAGCCGGCAACAAGGGCTGGATGAGATGATCGCGGCCATCGATGCCCATGCCGCCTGGCTGGACCAGGACGGGCGCCGCGCCTCCATCCGTCAGGCTCAAGCCGAGGGCTGGCTGGTGGAGTTCGTGCGCGAGCGCTTCGGCCGCGACGGCGTGCGCCGCGCCGGAACTCTGTCGCTGGCGCCCGGAGCCTGCCCGTTCAACCGTCTGGGCGAGATCACGGCGCGACTATCACCCGGAGCGTGAGGGTGACCGTATCCTTGATCGCGGGACCGCTGGCCAGCCCGGCCGGCCGCTGGGGTTTGGCGCTTGGGCTGCTGGCGCTGCATGTGGCCCTGGCGGTGGGTGCGGCGAGCGGACTGGCCCGAGACGACCTGGAGACGATTTTCTTCGCCCAGGGCTGGGCCTGGGGCTATGATCCCGAGCAGCCGCCCTTGTACAACTGGCTGATCCAGGCCCTGACCGACCTGTCCGGGCCGTCCCTGGGCGCCGCCGTGGGTTTGCGCTGGGCGATCATCGCCCTGGGCGTGCTGGCCCTCCACGATGCCGTGCGGCGCATGTCCGGCGGCGACGCCGCCCTGGCGGCGGGCGCGGGGGCGGGCGCGGCGGGGACCGCTCTGGTCGGCTATGAGGCCGCGCTACATTTCACCCACACCACCCTGTTGATCAGCGCCACAGCCGCCGTGCTGTGGGCCGTGGCGCGGGTGGTCGAGCGGCCGACGACGGCGCGCTACCTGCTGCTGGGCGCGACGCTCGCCGTGGCCTGCCTCAGCAAGTACACCTTCGCCGTCTTCGGGCTGGCGCTGGTCGTGGCCGCCCTGACCGACCCGCTGTTGCGGGCGCGGCTGTGGGACCGGCGTCTTCCGTGGGCGGCGGTGCCGCCGCTGCTGGCGCTGCCCGGGCATCTGTGGTGGCGGCTGGGCCAGGACACCGGTTTGACCGAGCGGGTGGCCAGCATCACCAGCCAGGGCCGCGACGCCCCGTTGCCCTTTTGGGACCGCCTGCCCGCGCTGGCCTCCGATGTGATCCTGGATCCCATCGCCGGCATGCTGCCGCCGCTGGTGGTGATCGCCCTGGCGGCGGCGCGGGCGTCTCGCCCCGACCGGCGCCCGCAGCCGGCGGGGCCGGAGGTCCGCTGGCCCCGCGTTCTGCTGGTGTTCGTGCTGGCCTCCATGGCCCTGACGCTGGCGATCGTGCTGGCCACCGGCGGGCACCGGCTGCGCTATCACTACCTGCTGCCGGCGGCGCTGGTGCTGCCGGCGGCGGCCTTGCTCTGGGTGCGGGCCGGGGCCGGGTCTTGGGATGGATCTGGGGCACTCTGGCGGCGGCGGCTGCTGGGCTGGGGGCTGGCCGTCCTGGCGGTGCTGATGGCCGGTGGGGTGGCCACCCATCGCGTGATCCTTGAGCCGCGGGACTGCGGCCGCTGCCTGCCCCTGTTGCCGGTGAAGGACGCGGCCGCGGCGGCGCGAGCGGCGGGGTTCGACGGGCGGGGCACGATCATCGCCGCGTCCCTGGACTGGGGCGCCAACCTGCGCCGGGTGTTCCCCGAGGCCCGGGTTCTGGCGCGCGTTCGCCCGGACTGGCGGCCGCCCCGGAATCGCATCGGGGATCGTCCCAGGGACGGCGCTTGCCTGATCCTGCTGTCCCGGACCGAGGCGGGGGCCCTGGCCTTGGGAGAGGCCCTCGCGGACACGGCGTTCGCCGAGACCGTGGCGCCGCTGGCGGGCGTGGCGCCGGACGCGGTTCCGATCGATCGGGCGCGGGTGATCGACCTGCCCTTGACGTGGGCGCCGCCGTTGCCGGCATCCGAGCGCCGCGCCGTCCCGTTCGGCTTCATCGTGGTGCCCTCGGGGCTGGGGACCTGCGGTTAAACATCGTTCATGGGATGGCCTTCGCTTGGCCTTGGCATTCGGGCGGGTGTAAAACCACCGTCATGAAGACCGCGCCCCGCCCCCTGTCGTTCCCGTTTCCGCAGCCCCCGTTCCTGCCCGGTTGGGTCTGGCTGGTGGGCGCGGGGCCGGGCGACCCTGGCCTGTTGACCTTGCACGCGGCCCATGCCTTGTCATGGGCCGACGTGGTGGTTCATGACGCCCTGGTGAACACCGATGTGCTGCGTCTGGCCCGCGCCGACGCCGAGGTGATCCACGCCGGCAAGCGCGGTGGCAAGCCCTCGGCCAGCCAGCCCGACATCAGCAACCGGCTCGTCTCCTTGGCCCGCGAGGGCAAGCGGGTGCTGCGCCTGAAAGGCGGCGATCCGTTCATTTTCGGGCGTGGCGGCGAGGAAGCCCGCGCCCTGGTGGCCGCTGGCGTGCCCTTCCGGGTGGTGCCGGGGATTACGTCCGGCATCGGCGGGCTTGCGTATGCCGGTATCCCGGCCACCACCCGCGAGACCAACGCGGCCATCGCCTTCGTCACCGGTCACGCGGCCAGCGGCGCCGTGCCCGATAACGTGGACTGGGCGGCGTTGTCCCGCAGCGCCTCGGTGCTGGTGATTTACATGGCGGTCAAGCATCTGGGGACCATTGTCGACAAGCTGCTGGCCGGTGGACGCTCGCCCGAGGAGCCGCTGGCCTTCATCTGCTCGGCCACCACCACCCGACAGCGTGTGGTGGTCTCGACTCTCGGCCAGGCGGTGGCCGATCGCGACGCCCAGGGCGTGGAGGCACCGGCCATCGTCGTGGTGGGCGAGGTGGTGCGGCTGCGCGATCAACTGGGCGCCTGGTGGGATCCGGCCGAGCTGTTGAGCGTGGTGCACGACTCGGCCGCGGAGTGACGCCGGGCGAGACGCGTCCGGTTCATGTTTTTGAATCATTCTTATATTTGACAATCGTCATGGACCCGTCATTGATGGGGTGAGAGGGTTGCGGATCGGTCCCGCAGGGGATCCGAGCGGAACACGGGGGCGCGCGGCATGGACGCCGAGGCCGAACTATTGAACCTGCTGTGGACCGGGGTCGCCCATTGCCATGTGGTGATCTCGGACGAGGGCGGCTTGCTGGCCAGCCTGGCCATCGCTGGTCTGGTGGGAGGGTTCACCCATTGCGCCGGCATGTGCGGGCCGTTCGTGCTGACCCAGGTTTCCAGCCGCATGGAAAGCCTGCCGGCCGAGCAGATGCGCGAGTGGCATCGCCTGACCGGGGCGGCGCTGGTGCCCTATCACCTGGGGCGGGCGACGACCTACGCGCTGCTGGGCGGCTTCGGCGCGGCGCTGGCCGGCCTGCTGGGCGGCTGGGGCGGCCTGCGATGGCTGTCGGCGGCGCTGCTGGTGCTGGCCGCGATACTGTTCGTGGGCTATGCCCTGCCGCGCCTGAAGGTGGCGCTGCCCGGGGGCTCGCGGATCGAGACCTGGTGGTCGGCGCATGTGGGCCAGGCGGCCGGGCCGCTGTTCCGGGACCCCACCGGCTGGCGGGGCTATGGCCTGGGCGTGCTGCTGGGGTTCATCCCCTGCGGCTTGCTGTACGGGGCGCTGGCGGCGGCGGCGTCCAGCGGTTCGGCCCTGGCTGGCGCGCTGGCCATGCTGGCGTTCGCGGCCGGCACGGTGCCCAGCCTGGTGGCGGTGGGCGTGGCCGGTCACCTGGCGGCGGCGCGGTTCCGGCAGGTCATGGCCTGGGTGGCTCCGGCGCTGATGATGCTGAATGCCGGGGTGCTGACATATTTGGCGGCGACGCTGGTGGTGTGAGTGTTGCCGCCTTTGCTCGCCTTTGTGACGCTTCGAAAGCCCTGGAGGGCCGTATGATGACCGACGAGCCGGAAAACCTTGTTTTGGTGTACCTGCGCCGGCTGGAAGCCGGACAGGACAAAATCCGCGAGGACTTGGCGGATCTGAAAACGCGCCTGAACGAACTGACGCAAATCGTTGTGTCGCAGGAGCGCACCCAAATCGGGTAATACAAGGTCAACGCCCGGATCGATGCCCGCATGGACCGGTTCGAGGGCCGCCTGGAGCGCGTCGAGCGGCGGTAGGAGAGTGTCGACTGAAGGGCGGGGAAAGAGATCCATGACCCGATCATCGCTGATATCTGGTCTTGGCGTCGTCGCCGTTGTGGTCCTTGTGCTGGCGATCGGCCTGTTGCCCCGCCTGGGGGTATGGTTCGGCCACGACGGGACAGCGGCGACGGGCCATGGCGTGACCACGACCCTTACCGGCGAGGCCTCCATCGGCGGCCCCTTCACCCTGGTCAATGGCGCCGGCGAGACGGTGACCGAGTCCTCGTTCCCCGGCCAGTACCTGCTGATGTACTTCGGCTACACCTACTGCCCCGATGTCTGCCCCAGCAGCCTCTACGCCATGTCCCTGGCGCTTCAGGACCTGGAACCGGCCCTGGTGGACAAAATCCAGCCGCTGTTCATCACCGTGGACCCGGAACGCGACACCCAGGCGATGGTGGCCGACTACGCGGCCGCCTTCCATCCCAAGCTGATCGGCCTGACCGGCACATCCGAGCAAGTGACCGCCGCCGCCCGCGCCTGGCGGGTCTACTATCAACGGGTGGACATGCCCGACAGCGCCGTGGGCTATCTGATCGACCATAGCGCGTTCCTCTACCTCATGCGTCCCGATGGCGGCCTGGCGACCTTCTTTCGCCATGGCGATCAGCCGGACGCCATCGCCGCCGGGCTGCGCGCCGCCTTGACCCAGGACGCGAGCGGCTGAGGCTGGTCCTTCACCCGACCGGTTCGACTGGAAATCGGGCCGCCGCCACGTTACGGTTTCGTCAAACGCGGATCCGCCCTGTCGACAACGCAGGCCCTGGGCGATGACCGTCTCTCGGCCCCGGACACACATGAACCCATGCATCGCTTCGCCAATCCCACCCGGTTCCTGCGCATCGCCAACGCTATCCTGCCGTGGAGCGCCGCCGTCATGGCGTTGTCCCTGGGGGTGGGGCTGGTTTATGGGCTGGTGCTGTCGCCGCCTGACTATCAGCAGGGCGAAACCGTGCGCATCATGTATGTGCACGTGCCCTCGTCGTGGATGACGCTGTTCGTCTATACCGCGATGGCCATCGCCAGCTTCGTCTATCTGGTCTGGAAGCATCCCGTCGCCGACCTGGCGGCGCGGGCCTCGGCGCCCGTGGGCGCGGCCTTCACCGTGATCTCGTTGAGCACCGGCGCCCTGTGGGGCAAGCCCATGTGGGGCGCCTGGTGGGTCTGGGACGCGCGCCTGACGTCCGTGCTGATCCTGTTGTTCCTGTACCTGGGCTACATGGCGCTGGCCAACGCCTTCGACGATCGGCAGCGGGGTTCCAGGGCGGCGGCCATTCTGGCCCTGGTGGGCTGGGTGAACATCCCCATCATCAAGTTCTCGGTGGACTGGTGGAACACCCTGCACCAGCCGGCCAGCGTCAACCCCGTGGGGGAAAGCGGCATCTCCATCGACGCGTCCATGCTGGTGCCGCTGTTCGCCATGGCCATCGCCTTCAAGGCCTATTACGTGACCACCCTGCTGATGGGCATTCGCCGCGAGATCGCCGCCGCCAAGGTGCGAACCTTAAGGTTGGCCGAGGTTCAAGGGTGATGTCAGGCGTGAGTTCAGGGGTGAGCGAAGAGGTATCCCGTGGAGCAATTGATCGCGTTTTTTGACATGGGCGGCTACGCGGGCTTCGTCTGGCCGTCCTATGGAGTCGCCGCCGTGGTGATGGGGGGCCTGTTCGTGGCCGTGTGGCGCGGCTTGCGCCATGATGAGCGCGTGTTGGCGCGCCTGCAGGCGGCCACGGGCGGCCGCCGCCGCGTCCGCGCGGCCGAGGAGTCCGGATCGCGGGGGATCGATACGGGCGGCGCGCGGATGGCGGACCAAGCCGCCGCGCGGGCGACCCCCGACAGCGGAGGCCCGGCGTGACCCGCAAGAAACGGCGCCTTTACTTCGTCAGCCTGGGCCTGCTGGCCCTGGGCGCGGCCACGGCCCTGATCCTGACGGCGGTGAGCGACAGTCTGCTCTATTTCTATAGCCCGACCGACCTGCGGGAGCGGCCGGTGGCCGAGGGGCAACGCTTCCGCCTCGGTGGCCTGGTGGAAGAGGGCAGCGTGGACAAGGATGGCGAGACCATCCGCTTCGTGGTCACCGACCTGGTGTACACCGTGCCCGTTGTCTACACCGGCATCCTGCCCGACCTGTTCCGCGAGGGGCAGGGGGTGGTCACCGAGGGCAGCCTTGATCCGGCGGGTGTGTTTCTGGCCGCGAACGTGCTGGCCAAGCACGACGAAAACTACATGCCGCCGGAGGTGGCCGACTCCCTCAAGGAAAGCGGCTACTGGGAGGAAGGCGTGGATGGCGCGGCGGACGCGGCCCAGGGTGCCGCGCCCGCGGGTGCCCCTCAGTGACCGAGCGTTGTCCCGACCCCGCCGCCGGGTTCAGGCCGGTCTCGCCGGACCCGGCCGAGGCCCCCGCCTGCGGCGCGGGGATCGGTGACGGCGCGCGGGCGCGCGGGCCGGTGGGAGGCGTCGCGCGCAGGGGACGCGCACCCGAGTTTCTCTGTGGGAGGAGTCCGGAATGATCCCCGAGATCGGACATTTCGCGTTGGTGCTGGCCCTGGGCGTGGCGGTTGTTCAGGCTGTCGTGCCCATGATCGGCGCCCAGCGCGGCAATCTGGCCTGGATGGAGGTGGCGCGGCCGGCCTCGGTGGCCCTGGTGCTGTGTATCGGCGTGGCCTTTGCCGCCCTGACCCATAGCTACGTTGTCTCCGATTTCTCCGTGACCAACGTGTTCATGAATTCCCATACCGACAAGCCGATGCTCTATAAGATCAGCGGCGTCTGGGGGAATCACGAGGGCTCGTTGCTGCTGTGGATCCTGATCCTGGCGGTGTTCAGCCTGGCCGTCTCCGTGTTCGGGGGCAACCTGCCGCCGGCCCTGCGCGCCCGGGCGCTGGCCGTGCAGGCAATGATCACCACGGGTTTCCTGCTGTTCATCCTGTTCACATCCAACCCGTTCGCGCGCCTGGATCCTGCGCCCTTCGACGGCCGTGGTCTGAACCCGCTGCTTCAGGACCCAGGGCTCGCCTTCCATCCGCCGATGCTGTACCTGGGCTATGTGGGCTTCTCCATGGCCTTTTCGTTCGCCATCGCCGCGCTCATCGAGGGGCGGGTTGATGCCGCCTGGGCGCGCTGGGTGCGACCCTGGACCTTGATCGCCTGGGTGTTCCTGACCTTCGGGATCGCGCTGGGAAGCTGGTGGGCCTACTACGAGCTGGGCTGGGGCGGCTACTGGTACTGGGATCCGGTGGAGAACGCCTCGTTCATTCCATGGCTGGCGGGCACCGCGCTGTTGCATTCGGCCATCGTGGCGGAAAAGCGCGATACCCTGAAAAGCTGGACCATCCTGCTGGCCATCATCACCTTTTCCCTTTCGCTGCTGGGGACCTTCCTGGTGCGCTCCGGGGTGATCACCTCGGTGCATGCCTTCGCCACCGACCCCACGCGCGGGGTGTTCATCCTGCTGCTGCTGGCCATCACCGTGGTCGGCTCGTTCAGCCTGTATGCCTGGCGGGCGCCGCAGATGAAGGGGGGGGGCGTGTTCGCGCCGGTGTCGCGCGAGGGCACCTTGCTGCTCAACAACGTGCTCTTGAGCACCGCCTCGGCCACCGTGCTCTTGGGCACGCTCTATCCGCTGTTCGCCGACGCCTTGCAGCTTGGCAAGGTCTCGGTGGGGCCGCCGTTCTTCAATTCGGTGTTCGTGCCGCTGATGATCCCCATGCTGATCCTCATGGGTGTCGGCCCCATGCTGGCCTGGAAGCGCGGCGACGCGCTGGGGGCGGTGCGCCGCCTGTGGACGGCGCTGGTGGCCACGGCGGCGGTCGTCCTGGGCACCTGGGTCCTGGCCGGCGGATCGGTGGTGAACGCGGGGGCGGCCCTGGGCATGGGTGTTGGCGCCTGGCTGCTGCTGGCGACCATGGTGGAATGGGCGGAGCGCGTGCGGCTGTTCCGCGTCCCGCCCCGTGACAGTCTGAGGCGCGCGACCAACCTGCCCCGCTCGGCTTATGGCATGACCGTTGCCCATGTCGGGACCGCGCTGCTGGTCATGGGCGTTGTCGGCAACACCGCCTGGAAATCCGAGACCGTCCAGGTCATGCGTCCTGGCGAGACGATTCCCATCGGCCCCCGTGCCCTGGTGTTCGAGGGTGCGGAGCGGATGCCTGGCCCAAACTACGACGCCATTCGCGGGCGCCTGCGGCTGATCGACGGCGATGGCCATACCATCGCCATCATGTCGCCTGAAAAGCGGCAGTATACCAGCCCACCCATGGCCACCACCGAGGCGGCCATTCATACCACCGGGGTGCACGACTACTATGCGGTGATCGGCGATCCCTCGCCAGGAGACGGCGCGGGCGCCTTCGTCACACGGTTTTACTACGAGCCGTTCGTGCCCCTGCTGTGGTATGGCGCCCTGCTGATGGGCCTGGGGGGCCTGGTGTCCTTGAGCGATCGGCGCCACCGGGTGGGCGTGCCCCGGCGGGCCCGCGCCGCCCAGGGCGCCTCGTCCACCGCCGCCGCCACCACCGAGGCACCGGCGCGGGCTTGATCATCTCCCGCCGCCGTCCCATCGCCGCCCCGCCGGCGTTCACACGCTGGACCTAGAGCATGGTGAGTGGTTTAGGACTCACCCACCATGCTCCAAGGTTCTGATTTTGAAGCAAATCGTCGTCGCGATCCGGTCCAGATCGCTCGGGATTTGCTCTAGCCGGAGCGTTGGACCATCATGACCCGCAGGATCATCTCTTTCTTGCCCTTGCTGGTGGTGGCCGTGCTGCTGGGCTTCTTCGTCGTTGGCTTGCAGATGGACCCGCGCCGCCTGCCGTCGGCGTTGCTTCATCAACCCCTGCCGGCCTTCGCCCTCGACGGGCTGCCCGGCCGCGCCCCGCCGCTCACCGACAGCGCTCAGTTGACGGGCCAGGTGGCGCTGGTCAACTTCTTTGGATCCTGGTGCGCGGCCTGCATCCAGGAACACCCCATGCTGAACCGTATCCAGGCCGAAGGCGTGGCGCCGCTGCATGGCATCGCCTTCCAGGACAAGCCCCAGGCCACGTTGCGCTTCCTGGCCCGCCATGGGGACCCCTATGATCGTGTCGGATATGACACCACCAACCGCATCGCCATCGAGTTCGGCGTGACCGGCGCCCCCGAGACCTTTGTCATCGACAAGGCCGGGGTGATCCGCCACAAGCACGTCGGACCGATCACCGAGGACGACTGGGTCGACACCCTGCGTCCGATGATCGAGGACCTGCAAGACGGATGAGACGGGGACCACTTCCCTCGGCCAGGCCATGGCTCGCCGCCGCCCTGATGCTGGGCATGCTGGCGTTTGGCGCGCCCGCGTCCTGGGCCGTCGAGCCCGACGAGATGCTCGACGATCCGGCGCTGGAGGACCGCGCCCGCGACATCAGCGCCGGCCTGCGGTGCGTCGTGTGCCAGAACGAGAGCATCGACGAATCCAACGCCGAAATGGCGCGCGACATGCGAATCCTGGTGCGCGACCGGCTGTTGGCGGGCGACAGCAACGCCGACGTCAAGCAATACCTGGTCGACCGCTACGGCGACTTCGTGCTGCTGAAGCCGCCCTTCAAGCCGAGCACCTGGCTGCTGTGGTTCAGCCCGGTGTTGATCCTGGCCGGCGGCGGTGCTGCCGCCTGGGCGTTCTATCGCCGCCGGGACGCCGAGGCGCCGGCCGCCCCGGCGCCGCTCAGCGACGAGGAACAGACCCGCCTGCGGGCCTTGCTGACCGAGGCTGAGGGCGCCGCCGGGACCGATCGCGCCGACCCGGGAGGGCGCGCATGATCCTCCTGTGGCTCATCGTCGTGCTACTGACCGTGCTGGTCCTGGCCCTGCTGGTGTGGCCGCTGGTGCGCCACGATGCCGAGGCGCCGCCGGACCGGGCCGCCTATGACCTGACCGTCTACCGGGACCAGTTGGCGGAAATCGACCGCGACGTGGCACGTGGCCTGTTGAGCGCCGAACAGGCCGACTCGGCCCGGCTGGAGATCCAGCGGCGCATGCTGGCGGTGGCGGGCACCGGGGTAGGTCCTGGGGCGGACATCGCGAGCAGGACCGCAGGTCCCGCCGCCGGGGCGGCCGCCCGCCCATCGACCCGCCTGACCCTGGCGTCCGCGAGCGAGGCCGTCGCGGTCTTGCGTGGCCTCGTCACGCGGGCGCGGGCGCAAGGCGCCTGGGGAATCGCCACACTGGCGGGCATCGGGGCCATCCTGCCGCTCGGAGCCCTGGCCATCTACTTGAGTCTGGGGTCTCCCGGGCTGCCGGCGCAACCGCACGCCGAACGCATCGCGCGCGAGGAACAGCGCCTGATGGCCAGTCTGCGGCCGGCGCTTCGCGAGACGATCGCCGAACTGAGCGCCAAGGTGGAGGCGGATCCGGAAGACGCGCTTTCGTGGATGCGCCTGGGCCGCGCGTATCGCTCCGCGATGCAGCATGACAAGGCGGTCGACGCGTTGGAGCGCGCCCGTGCGCTGGGCGTGGCGCGCGGCGAAACGGTGGCGCTCCTCGCCGATCTGGCGGAATCGCTGATGCGGGTTCACGAGGACATGGTCACCGATCGCATCCGCATGCTGTTCCTGGAGACCCTGACAATCGCCCCCGGCGATCCGCGCGCCCGGTTCTATCTGGGCGTGGCCGCCGCGCAGGCCGGCGAGCCCCTCACCGCGCTGGCCATCTGGCGAGATCTGTCCGTGACCTCGGCCGCCGATGACCCATGGATGCCCATGCTTCGCCAGAACATGGGTATGGTGGCGCGCGACCATGGTCTCGTTCCGGCCAGCGTCGAGCCGCTGCATCCGTTGCGCATCGAGGCCGGGGAGCCGGTCACCCGGCGCGATGTCCCCGCGCCCGATCGCGAGTCCGTCGCCGCCTCCGATCCAGGCGCCACCGCTGGCGACCGGTTGCGCGCCGAAGCCGACGCCGCCCGTCCGCCCGGGCAGGGCTTCAACGCGGACGAGCGGGCCAGGATCGAGGGGATGGTCGCGAGCCTGGCGGCGCGCCTGGAGGAAACGCCGGACGATGCCGAGGGCTGGCAACAGCTGGCGCGCTCCTACAGGGTGCTCGGGCGCCTCGACGAGTCCGCCGAGGCCATGGGCCGCGCCGCCGCCCTGTCGCCCGATGATGTGGCGGTGTTGTCCGCCCAGGCCGAGGCGTTGATCGCCGCCACTCGGGCACGCGGCGAAAAGCGACCGCCCGAGGCGGTCTATGCCGTCTACGCGGCGATCCTGAAGCATCAACCCGACAATCCGAACGCGCTATACTTTGTCGGCCGCGCCGCCGCCGAATCGGGCGACGCCGCGCGAGCACGCGACCTCTGGAGCCGCCTGCTCAAGCGGATTCCGCCCAACGAACCAGCCCACGCCTCGCTGCGCCAGCAACTGGAGGCGTTGCCGGCGTCCGACGCGCCCGCCGAGCCGGATGGGGCCACCGCCGATCCCTAAGCTTTACCCTATCCGACTCACACTTTATTTCCGTCTATGTGTCTGTCCGGAAAGCCCTGACAAGCACCACATTCGGCGTGCGACCGGGGAACAGGAGCACAATATATTGCGGTTCCCGAGACTTTCCGGACGGGCTCTATGGATCAGGGAGTTACAGGTCTATTCGCACAAAGCCGCGTCATTGCGAGCCCTCGTCGCCAGACGGGACACGATTCGGGGGGCGTGGCAATCCAGGGGCAGAGGGCACCGACATTCGCTCTGGATCGCCCCTTCTTGAGACCCTGGGTCGCTTCGCTCCTCGCGACGACGGCGTGTGTCCAAGCGTTCGCCCGATTACCCTGGGTGGAGGGTCGTGCTTCGCCCGCCGCAAAGGATCCGCTGTCATGATCGCGTCGCCCTCCGGTCCCGCCGCCGCTGTCACCGACTCCCTGGCCGCGCCTTTGCTGGCGTCCGAGCGGGAGCGTCTGGGGGTGATGATCTGCGGCCACGGCAGTCGCGACGCGGCGGCGGTGGCCGAGTTCAATCACCTGGCCGCGCGTCTTCGGGAGCGGTGGCCCGAGCACGCCGTCGAAAGCGGTTTCCTGGAGTTCGCGCGGCCCATCATCCGCGACGGCCTGGACGCGCTGAAGGCGGCGGGGGCGACTCGCATCTTGGCGGTGCCCGGCATGCTGTTCGCAGCCGGGCATGTCAAGAATGACCTGCCGTGGGAGGTCAACAGCTTCGCCGCCGCCAACCCGGATCTGACGGTTACCTTCGGGCGCGAACTGGGCATCGATCCCAAGCTGTTGAAGGCGGCCCGCGCGCGCATCGAGGAGGCCGAGGCCGCCGCCCCCGCGACCGTGGACCGCGCGGAGACCCTGCTGATGGTGGTCGGGCGCGGCACCAACGACCCGGACGCCAATTCCAACATCAGCAAGGTCGCGCGCATGCTCTGGGAAGGCATGGGCTTTGGCTGGGCCGAGGTGTCCTTTTCGGGGGTCACGACGCCGCTGGTGGATGCCGGCCTCAGGCAGGCCGTGCGGCTGGGCTATCGCCGCGTCATCGTGTTTCCCTACTTCCTGTTCACTGGCATCCTGGTGCGCCGCATTTACGACTGGGCCGATCAGGCCGCCGCGGCCTTTCCCCATGTCGAGGTCCTCAAGGCCCCATACTTGAATGATCATCCGCTGGTGATCGACAGCTTTGTGGACCGGGTGGCCGGCATCCTGACCGGCGAGACGGCCATGAACTGCCAGCTCTGCAAGTACCGGGAGCAGGTGATCGGCTTCGAGGAGTCGGTGGGCGCCGCCCAGGCCGGGCATCATCACCACGTGCGCGGCATCGGCACCCATGGCGAACACGGGCATGATCATCACCACCACCATCATCATGGGCACGATCATGCTCACGATCATGCCCCGCCTGGCCAGGAAGACGGCCGGTAGGGACGTCGACACACGGGCCGGTCACCATGCGCCGGGTTGCCGTCCGTTGCGGGAGCGGTCTTGCCGTCGTACGCTGCAAGCCGTTTCTTCTGGAACGGAGTCGCCATGAGTCGAAAGGCATCTCCGGTGTTCGTGGTCCTGAATCAGACAGGACTGGACACCGCGCGCCGCGTCGCCGAGGCGCTGCCCGGCGCCGAGGTCCACGGCCTCATGGGGCGCGCCCAGGGGGCCGACGCCGTTTTTACCGGCACCAGCAGCCATTTCCGGTCCCTGTTCCGCTCTGGCCGGGCCATTGTGGGTGTGTGCGCCAGCGGAATCGTCATTCGCGCGCTGGCGCCGTTCCTGGCTGACAAGTGGGCGGAGCCGCCGGTGCTGGCCCTGGCCGCCGACGGGTCGGCCGTGGTGCCACTGCTGGGCGGGCACCATGGAGCGAATGAACTCGCGGCGCGCATTGCCACCGTGCTCGGAATCAAGGCGAGTATCACCACCGCCGGCGACGTCACCGGCGGTCAGGCGCTGGAGTCCGTTCCCGAGGGGTGGCGGCTGGCCACACCGCAGACGGTGCGGGGGGTGATGGCGGCGCTGATCGATGGTCGCCCGGTGGACCTGGACACAGGCGACCTTGACGCCGGTCTGCTGGGCTGGCTGACCGAGGATAGCGAGGGCTTCCGGCGGGCGCCGGCCGATGCGGCCATGGCCGATGGCGGGGCGGCCTTCGGGCCGCGTGTCCAGATCAGCGACCGGGCGGACACCGTGACGGGCGCCGAGACGGTGTTGCTGCGGCCGCCGACGCTGGCGGTGGGCGTGGGCTGCGAACGCGGCTGCGTGGCCGGCGAGGTGGAGAACCTGGTGCGCGAGTCCCTGGCCCATGCCGGCCTGTCGCCGCAGTCGGTGGCCTGCGTGGTGTCCATCGACCTGAAGGCTGACGAACCGGCGGTGCTGGCCCTGGGGGACGCGTTGCAGGCGCCCGTGCGCTTCCTGGACGCCGCCGCGCTGGAGCGCGAGACGCCGCGCCTGGCCAACCCGTCCGACGTGGTGTTCCGCGAGGTGGGCTGCCACGGCGTGGCCGAGGCCGCCGCCCTGGCGGCCGCTGGCGCCGATGGCGTGTTGATGCAACCCAAGCGCAAGAGCCTGCATGCGACCTGCGCCATCGCCCGGAGCGTGACCGGCATCCGGGGGGACCGCGTGGGGCGGCCGCGCGGGCGCCTGTGGGTGGTGGGCATCGGTCCCGGGGCCGCCGGCTGGCGGACACCCGAGGCGAGCGCCGCCGTCGCCGCCGCCACCGATCTGGTGGGCTATAGCCTCTATCTCGACCTGCTGGGCGAGGTCCGCGTCGGCAAGGCGCGCCACGCCACCGCGCTGGGGGCGGAGGCCGAGCGCGTGACCACCGCCCTGGATCTGGCGGCCCGTGGCCGCGACGTGGTGCTGGTGTCGTCGGGGGACGCGGGGATCTATGCCCTGGCCTCCCTGGTGTTCGAAACCCTGGAGCGCACACCCGGGCGCGCCGACTGGCGCCGGGTGGACATTGCCGTGTGCCCCGGGGTGTCGGCCATGCAGGCCGCCGCCGCGCGGGCCGGGGCGCCGCTGGGGCATGACTTCTGCGCGATCTCCCTATCCGATCTGTTGACGCCGCGCGCGGTGATCGAACGCCGGGTGCGCGCCGCCGCCGAGGGAGACTTTGTCATCGCGCTCTACAATCCCATGTCCAGGCGCCGGCGGGACCTGCTCCCATGGACGCGGGCGCGGCTGCTGGAGCATCGTCCGGCGGATACCCCGGTGATTGTCGCCCGGGAGCTGGGCCGGCCAGACGAGGCGGTCACCCTGACCACGCTCGCCGATCTTGATCCGGAGACGGTGGACATGCTGACCCTGGTGCTGGTGGGCTCGTCGGAGACCCGGCGTTTCGGCGACCGGGTGTATACCCCCCGGGGCTATGGGCGCGACGCCGGGGCGAAGGACACCGCCGGCGCCTCCGCCATGACGGACGATGACGCTGATCCCGGGCGCCAGTCGGCCGAAAGACGTGAGGATCCGCGCCCTTGACCGTGCATTTCATTGGCGCCGGGCCTGGCGCCCCCGACCTGATCACCCTGCGCGGATGGCGCCTGATCCAGCGGTGCCCGGTGATCCTCTATGCCGGGTCGCTGGTGCCGAGGGCGGTGCTGGCGGAGGCCGATCCGGCGGCCAGGGTGATCGACACGGCGCCCTTGCATCTGGACCAGATCATCGACCATATCCAGTCGGCCGATGCCGCCGGCCAGGACGTGGCCCGGGTGCATTCCGGCGACCCCAGCCTGTATGGCGCCATCGGTGAGCAGATCCGGCGGCTCGACGCCCTGGGCATCCCCTGGGTCATCGTGCCCGGGGTGCCGGCCTTCGCCGCCGCCGCCGCCACCCTGGGTCGGGAACTGACCCTGCCCACGGTGGCGCAGACCGTGATCCTCACGCGCACGTCCACCCGCGCCTCCGCCATGCCGGCGGGCGAGGACCTGGAGACGCTGGGGCGTTCGGGGGCGACCCTGGCCATTCATCTGTCGGTGGCCAACCTGGCCCATGTGGTGCGCGACCTGGAGCCTTTGTACGGCGCCGACTGCCCCGTGGCGGTTGTGCATCGCGCCAGTTGGCCGGACGAACAGGTGGTGCGCGGTACCCTGGCCACCATCCGCGAGCGGGTCAAGGCGGCGGGCTTCACGCGCACGGCGCTGATCCTGGTGGGGCGGGTGCTGGATCCCGCAGCTTTCCCCGACAGCGCGCTCTACGCCGCGCATCATCACCATGTGCTGCGGCCGCGCGCCGAGGGGGCCGAGGGAGGGTAGCACCCGGTCTCCGCCGGCCAACAGGGTTCGCCTACATCCAGAAGTAATCGAGATCCGGGAATTCGGTCCGGTACACGGGCGGCCTGGTGCGCTCCAGGCAGCGCGCCGGCGGCGCCGTGGGGTCCTTCACGAAGCGGACCAGCGCCCGCTCGCCGCACGCGTGGCCGAAGGTGACAGCATGACCGCCGTCGCGCAGCACCCCGTGGTGGGCGCGCGGCAGGGTGCGCATGGCCTCCTCCGCCCACTGGGGCGGCGTGGCCGGGTCGAAGGCGCCGCTGAGCAGCAATGTGGGCACGTCGGCCGCGACCGGGGCCGGGCGTTCGACAGCCCATGGCGCCGCGGCCTGGCCGTCCAGCCAGTCGGGGCAGAGCACATCGACCAGCGGCATGGCCGCGGCGTCGGCCCAGGGGTGCTCGCGCCGGTCCGCCAGCACCCGGGCCGGGTCGGCCATGACCCAGTCCTCGGTGCAACTCACCTGAATGTAGACGGCTTCAGAGGCGCTCTCGTCCGCCAGCAGCTCCGGCCAGGAGGCCAGCGCCTCAAGGACGTCCGGATCGTCGCGGCTCAGGTGGTGCAGGAGGGAGGGAATGTGCGGGATGGCCTCGTGATCGTAGAGGGCCAGCAGCAGGGCGGCGACGATCACGCGGTCATCGACCACCAGGTCCGGGCCATGGTCCATGGCGTAGTGATAGGGTGTGCGGCCGTAGCGGGTCAGCGTGCGGTGGAAGGTGGCCTCCAGGTCGGGAAAGGCCGAGGCGCAGGCATCCTGCGCGCGACAGCCGGCAAACACCCGGTCGAGCGCGGCGCGGAAGCGGGCGCGGTCGGTTTCCATGCCGGCCACGGTGGACGGATAGACCCCATCCAGCACGGCGGCCCGGATCCGCTCGGGCGCCTGGCGCATGACCTCCAGGGCGACCCGCGAGCCATAGGAGACTCCCCACAGGGTCACCGTCCGGATCCCCAGGGCATCGGTCACCGCGAGGGCATCGGCGGCCATGGCCGGGCTGGCGTACAGGCTGAGGTCAACGCCGCCGTCGCGCAGCCTGGCGCGACAGGTCATGTGCGCGGCGATGTCGCGGCGCCGCGCCTGGTCCAGGTCGCCGGGGATGATGCTTTCGTCGTCGGCCAGGGCCTCCACCTCGGGACATTCCAGACTGGGCCAGGAGTCGCCGATGCCCCGCCCGTCGAACAGGATGACATCGCGATCGCGGCGCAGGCGGCGGGTATGCTCCATCCAGAACGCCATGATCTCGGCGTCGTCGGTGGGTCCCAGGGTCATGTCGCCAGGCCCGCCGTCCAGGAACAGCACCGGATCCAGCGCGGGGTTGGACCGCCAGGCGTGCAGCACAGCCACCGGCAGGCGCAGCCGGCCGCGCGCCGGGCCGCCGGGGTCAATAGCGGTGGTGACCACGCCGCAGGTGGCGTGTTCGTGCGCCGGT
>JANQGN010000123.1 GCA_028277295.1 Rhodospira sp. | reverse complement strand
CGCAGCGCACCATTTAAAGGAGAGGCGGTGCGCTGCCGACCACAGACGTGGCCGTCGAGCGCACCCTACGATCAGAGCCGGAGTCATCGGCACGTGCCGCCGTTACAGACGCATCCTGAGAATTGCTGCATCGGCTTGCCAGGAGTCCACGGCAGTGGTACACAGGGCGCCATTGGGAGACCTCTAACTCTTTGATATTGCGTGCGTGATACCGCCGAACCGCTTGTCTCACCCTGGGCACCATTGAACGGACCCTGGCGTGATACCGGGACCGGCGGGCGCGCTGGGACCGTGGGGCACGGAGGGTCGGCGTGGTGATGTCCTCTCACGCCCGTTTCTCGAACGTCTCGATCGTGCGAGGCTTCTACGGTGCACTGTTCACACCGCAGGGTCTCCGCACGCTTGCCGATCTCGTTGCTCCCGGCTATGTCGACCACAATGCAGAAGCGGCGGGCCGGGGCCCGGACGTTGTCCGCGCCCACGTGGAAGCCCTGCGGGCGACGCTCTCGGATTTCTCCCTGACCATCCAGGACATAATCGCCGACGGCGACCGGGTCGTGACCCGCGTCACCGGCCAAGGCATCCACACGGGGGCGTGGATGGGCATCGCGCCAACAGGAACAACGGTGCGGGTGAAGGGGATCAACATCGACCGCCTGGTCAGCGGCCGCCTTGTTGAGCATTGGGGCGAGGCGGACACGGTCGGCATGCTGCGGCAGATGGGGGTTGACCCGTTCGCTGGTCGCCTGAACCCTTAAGGAGCCCGCTGGACCGCACGCCTGTCCTCGGGTCCTCCGCCAGGGCTTGACGGTCAACCCCTTGCGCAAATCTATTAAGGAGAGAGTCGCGCCCGCGCTGGCCACCGATCTGCTCTTGCGCGGGTCCCGGGGTATCGGGGCCGCCACGACCACACTGGCCCCGATCCCATTTGTTCCTCCGGAGTGTTTCGATGCCCCACGATATCCAGGCCGAGGACCTGTTTTTTGACCGCGCCGGCCTCGACCGTGCCCGTGTGACCGCCTTGGTCGACGATGCCCTGAGCGGGTGTGACGATGGCGCGCTGTTCCTGGAGTATCGGCAATCGGAGAGTTTCGCGCTGGACGATGGCCGAATCCGCAGTGCCGCCTTCGACACATCGCAGGGTTTCGGTCTGCATGCCGAGGTGGGCGAGACCGTCGGCTTCGCCCATGCCAGTCTGCTCGATGAGCAGGCCATCGCTCGCGCGGCCGAAACCGTCAAGGCGGTGCGCCTGGGCAATGGCGGCACACTGGCGCTGCCGCCGCAGCGCACCAACCGGCTTCTCTACGGTCCGGACAATCCCATCGATGGCTTGTCGATGGAACGCAAGGTGACCATCCTCTCGGCCATCGATGGTTATGCCCGGGCCAAGGATCCGAGAATCGCCCAGGTCATGGCCAGTCTGACGGCGTCCTGGCAGGCGGTGGTGATCCTGCGTCCTGGCGGCGCGGTGGCGGCCGACATCCGCCCGCTGGTGCGGGTGAACGTGGCGGTCGTGGCTCGCCAGGGTGAGCGCATGGAAAGCGGCAGCCATGGCAGTGGCGGGCGTGTGCCTTACGACACCTTCGTGACCGAGGACGCCTGGAAGGGGGCCGTGGATGAGGCGCTGCGTCAGGCGCTGGTGAACCTGGACAGCGTCGATGCGCCAGCGGGCGAAATGCCCGTGGTGCTCGGGCCCGGCTGGCCCGGCATCTTGTTGCACGAGGCGGTGGGCCATGGTTTGGAAGGCGACTTCAATCGCAAGAAGACGTCGGCTTTTAGCGGGCGTGTCGGTGACCGCGTGGCCGCGCCCGGCGTGACCGTGGTGGATGACGGCGCGATGCCGGATCGCCGGGGCTCGTTGTCCGTGGATGACGAGGGCACGCCCACGGGTCGCACCGTGCTGATCGAGGACGGGATTCTCAAGGGATACATGCAGGATCGCATGAATGCGCGCTTGATGGGTGTGCCTCCCACCGGCAACGGCCGGCGCCAGTCGCACGCCCACCCGGTGCTGCCGCGCATGACCAACACGGTGATGGAGGCGGGCGGCGCGGACCCGCAGGAGATCATCCAGTCGGTGAAGAAGGGGCTTTACGCCGTGAACTTCGGTGGTGGGCAGGTGGACATCACCTCGGGCAAGTTCGTTTTCTCGGCCTCGGAAGCCTATCTGATCGAGGATGGCAAGGTCGGCCCCGCCGTCAAGGGCGCGACCTTGATCGGCAACGGGCCAGAGACCATGACCCGCGTCTCCATGATCGGCAACGACCTGCGGCTGGACCCGGGCGTCGGTACCTGCGGCAAGGAAGGCCAGGGCGTGCCCGTGGGGGTGGGACAGCCGACGCTGCTGGTGGACCGGCTCACCGTGGGTGGCACCCAGGCGGCCTGAGGCGCGGGTGATCACCAAACCAGTCGCCTCGGGGCGCGTGCCAAGAACGCGGTACAGGGCCTACGTCGCGCTTGGCGTGAAAACGCTCCGCGCAACCATGATGGGAGGGCGGCCCGGCGGCTTCTTCATCCCCTATCGCCATGCCGGCGCAGCCATGGCGGCCGCGCCAACGGTCTATCCGGAACTCGAGGCGCTGTTCGATCGGCGCCAGGCGGCGATCCTGGACGGCTTGGGCGCGATCGATGCGGTGGGGGATGATCTGCGGGCCTGGCGGGACACCGATCCGCCGCCGGCGCCGCGCTGGGGTCAGCTCTGGTTCCCGCGCCTGGACGCGGCCGCGGCCTACGCCCTGGCGCGCCGGGACCCGCCGGCCCGCATCGTCGAGGTGGGGGCCGGCCATTCGACGCGGGTGCTCGCCCGGGCGGTCAGGGATGCCGGGATCACCTGCGATCACACCGTGATCGATCCCCGGCCGCGCGCCGACCTGTCTGGCCTTCCCGTGCGTTGGGAGAAAGAGGTGCTCGATATCCGGCACCTAGCGCTCTTCGATGCCCTGGAGGCGGCCGACATCGCCTTTTTCGACCCCAGCCACATATTGATGCCCGGCACCGACCTGGACTTGATCGTGTCGCGCATCTTGCCGCGCCTGCGCGTTGGGGTGCGGGTGCATCTTCACGACATCTTTCTGCCCGACGCCTACCCGGCGGACTGGGCATGGCGGGGCTACAACGAGCAGAATGCGGTGGCGGCGCTGCTGATGGGCTCCAGTTTCGCCATCGACTTCGCGAGCCGCTACGCCTTGACGCGTTTAAACGCGACCGCCGTCAGTCCGACGCTCGCGGCCTTGCCCGTCGGCCGGGAGGGCGTCGAAAGCAGTCTCTGGATGCGCAAGCGCGACAGGGCGCCGGTGCTGCGATGAGGCTTACTCGGCCTTGGCGCTGGCCGCCGCTTCTTCGCGGCGGGCTTCGGCGTGCAGTGCTTTCAGGCGCTTTCTGTTGCGTTCCTGGAAGTAGACCGTGGCCTGAAAGAACCGAAACAACACGTAGACCCAGGCTAGGACCATGACGACCACGATGGCGTAGGTGACATATTCTGGCACGATGGCGCTCCCTCTCACGGTGTCTGTCCGGAAAGCCCTGAAACGAGGCGTATAAGGCATGCCATTCGGGTCGCGACACACGGTATACGGCCGTTCGTGAGGTTTTCCGGACGGGCTCTCAGTTGGACGGGGCGGGCCCCCCGCGTCCCGCCTCATCCTGACAAAAAAACGGCGATCGCCCCGCCGACGCAAGAGGATTCCCGCGTCACTACCCCCACGGCGGCTGACGATGACCGGCGCGGTGTCTCTCGGGGTGTACGCGATGGCCGCGTTGGGAACCGACTCGCGGCGCCGATCGCGTTTTCTGGGTGCCCCAGCGTGGGCAGTGGTGCGCCACACCTTCGACCTGCGCGCCCCCTTGGGAGGGCACGGCCAGGCAAGGTCACCCGCCTTCTGGCACCGGAGTCCCGCTACGAAGGCTTGCCGATCGTATCGTCCACGTCGGCCGCGGGGCAGGATCCGGTCTTACCGCACGAGGCGCAGGCCGGCTTGCGACGGCCGAAATAGCTGCGCCACAGGTAGATCAAAGCCAACACCACGGCGAGCGCGACCAAGCCCCATTCCCAGGGCGCGGCGGCGGCCTCGTGGCTGAGATCCACCACCGACTGGCCCGGGACGGGCGATGGGTCGGTGATGGGGACGGCGGTGGCGGTGTCCGGCATCAGGCGTTCTCCCTTGGAGCGTCCGCATAGGCCGGCCTGGGCAGTGCGCGCCCGAACGGACGTCGAAAGAAGCCGACCATCAGCAATAGGCCGAGGGCGGTAAGGTAGACGGCAGTCATCATCTCCAGTCCGGTGAGATCCAGGGCGGTGCCGATCGTATAGGTGAGACTGGCCACGACAAGCGCCAGGGTCGTTGGGAAGAAGATGGAAAAGGCCATCCAGCGGTAGGATCCGGTCTGCACCCTGACCATGATCGTGGTGGCAAGGCAGGGTGGGTAGAGGGCGAAGAACAACATCACCGCCAGCGCGGTCATGGCGGTGTAACCGGCGGCCATCTGCTCGCCGCCCATGCGCTCCTCTAGAGTTTTGTTTTCGCCCTCTTCCTGGTCGAACAGAACGCCCAAGGTGGCCACGCTGCTTTCGCGCGCGGCGAAGGAGCTCAGCAAGGCCACGTTGACCTTCCAGTCGAAGTTGGCGTAATGCGTGACCGACTCCAGGGTGCGACCGAACTGACCCAGGACACTGTTGACGATGCGCTCGTCCTTCATCTCCCGACGCAGCGTCTTGCGAGTTCCCACCAGGGTTCGCAACGCTTTCTGCGCGGCGCGGACATTGGCGTCGCGACTGCGCAACAAGAACGGGGCGAAGGCTGGATGGGCCTCGCTCACGCGGGTGTCCAGGGCCGTGGCGGCCTCGCGGCTGCTGGCCAGCATGCGGTCGGCGCGATAGTCGGTATAGACGTTCACCAGGGCGACAAGGCTGTCCTGATCGGGGATGGCGGCGACCAGGGGATTGCCCTCCAACGCGGCGCGGAACTCCAGGATCGCGGTCTCGGCGTGGGCGTGATAGTGCGCCTCGCGCTCGGGCGACAGTCCTGGAAACTGCAACAGCACGTAGACAACCGTGGCCACGGCCACCACCACGGTGCCGACTTTCTTGATGTACAGCCAGGTTCGGTCGAAGGACCGGCGCAAGACTCCCGTCAAGGTTGGCAGGTGATAGTGTGGCAACTCCATGACAAACGGTGCTGTTTCCATGTTACGCAGCACGGAAACCGACAGTAACTTAGCCACCAAAAGGGCAAAAATAACCGTTATGGTTGAAAGATAGAAGAGAACCAGCCCCTTGGTCTCAACGAAGTAGATATTGATCAACAGTGTGTACAGCGGCACCTTGGCCAGGCAGTTCATGAACGGCACTGTCAGGATGGTGGCCATGCGTGCCCGTTGATCCGGGATGCCCTTGGTGGCCATCACACCCGGTACCGCGCAGCCGCCGGCAAACACCCCGCCCAGGATGTAGGGCAGGGTGGACTGCCCATGCAGCCCGAATCGATGCAAAATGCGATCCAGGATGAAGGCGATCCGGGCCATATAGCCGCTGTCCTCCAGGATCGCGATCAAGGCGAACAGGATCAGGAAGATGGGGACGTAGTTGAGAAGCGCGTTGGCGGAGTCCACCATCCACAGGCCCATGGAGCGGGCCACGGGGTCATGCAGGAATCCCGCCGACGGCAGCAGGTCGCCGGCCACATCACGGAGTCCAGCCAACAGCGGCCAGGTAACCTTCGTCAGTTCGTAGCCCTGAACGATCGACAGTTCATAGATCACCCATACCGTCAGCACCAGGAACAACGGTGCCAGCCAGCGATTGAGCAGGAAGCGATCAACGTGTTCGGTCAGGGGCACGCGGCCGGATTCCGGACTGCGCACGCACGTGGCCAGGATGTCGCCGGCCAGATGATCGCGGCACCCGGCCACATGATCCGAGGTCGACTGACCGTTGCGGTGCGTGAACTCCTCGGCGCCGCGGCGGGCCTGATCGAGAATGCCGTGCGCGTTGGTCAGGCAGCCTTGCAGAAGGCGCTCGGCCTCGCTATCGCCTTCCAGCAACTTGACGGCCAGCCAGCGCGGTGAGGTGATGGTACAGACCGACGGCAGCTCGGATAGTGGCAGTTCGGATAACCGTGCCTGCAGCGCCCCCACCGTCTCTTCCAGATCGCCATAGTTCAAGGTGGAGGGCGTGACTTCGTGGGCGCGATCGGCGGCCTTGCGGATAGCCGCCCGCAGATCACTACGCCCGGTGCCCTTGTTGCCCACTAGCCCGACCACCGGCACGCACAAGCGGCGTGACAGCCTGTCAAGATCGATGTCCAGGCCGTGGCTTTGGGCCACGTCCATCATGTTCAGGGCGACCACCACCGGAACGCCCATCTCCAGAAGCTGGAACGTGAGGTACAAGCCCCGCCGCAGATTGGAGGCATCGAGC
>JANQGN010000099.1 GCA_028277295.1 Rhodospira sp. | reverse complement strand
GTTGACCCCCCCGCCGGCGATCACCACCGGCGCGCGGGCGCCGGCCAGCAGGTCGGCGGCCTCGGCCACCCGCGCGGGATCGGCCACGGTGCGATCAAGCGGGTAGCCGCTCAGCACCGCGCGGCGGTCGGACACCAGGGCCGGGGCTTCGTCCAGCACGTCCATCGGCACCAGCAGCACCGCCGGGCCGCAGCGTCCCGACGCGGCGGCGGTGAAGGCCATGTCCACATAGTCGTCGATCCGGTCCACATCGGCCACGCGCCGGACCCACTTGGTCACCCCCCGGAACAGGTCGAAATGGTCCAGCTCCTGGAAGGCGTTGCGGTCCGTGACCCGCCGATGCACGTCCTGGACGATGGCCACGACCGGACTCGACGCCTTCAGGGCTTCGCCCAGCCCGGGCACCAGCAGGGTCGCGGCCGGGCCGTTCTGCGCGGTCACCACCGCCACCTGGCCGGAGACGCGGGCGAAGGCATCAGCCATCGCCGCGCCCGCGTTCTCGGTCCGGTAGCCGACCTGACGCAAGCCGAACTGCGGCGCCACCAGGAACAGCGCGGACGGGATGGACTGCCCGAAGATCTCGCGCACGCCATGCCGGCGCAGAGCCGCGGCGAGGACATGGGCGCCCGTGGCATTCGGCGGAACAGGACGCGCCTGAACGGACGCGATGGAGGTCATGGCGGGCGTCTCCTGGTCTCGATGAAGCGCCATGCGCGCCTAAACCGTCGCGCGCGCGGCCGCCGTGCTTGAACCCGCTGACACCCGGTCCCAGGGCCTCGACGGTGCCGGCCAGTTCAAGCCCGAACACGTCCGAGGCACCGGGTGGTGGCGGATAGTTGCCCTGCCGCTGCATCACGTCCGGCCGATTGACGCCGGCGGCATGGACACGAACCAGCATCTGACCGTCGCCCGGCCGCGGGCGCGGCCGTTCAACAACCCGCAACACCTCCGGCCCGCCGGCCCCGTCCGCCACGACGGCACGCATCGGCTCGCTCATGACGGGGTCCTTTCCGCCGCGCCGGCGCCGGCCTGCGGTAGCACCATGACCTTGACGGCTTGCCGGCCGCTGGCCAGGGCCAGTGCGTCGGCCCCGCGCGCCAGGGGCATCCGGTGCGTGATCAGGCGCGACAGCGAACCAGTGTGGGCGTGCAGCAGCCGGATCGCCGTGGCGAAACTCTCGGGCGTGGAGTCGTGCGCGGCCCGAAGTTGTTTCTTTTCCCGAACGAACCGGGTCGCATCGAGGGTGCAGGGCTCCGCGTGAATGCCGGACACAACGAAGATCCCACCCGGCCGCAACAGCGGTACGCCGTCCTCCAACGACGCGCGGGCGCCGGAAGCCTCAATCATGCGGTCGGGCCGGCGCCCGAACACGCGCAGGGTGGCCGCCTCCAGGGTCTCGTCCGACACCAGATCGGCCACCTGGGCGAGACCCACGTTCTTGGCGCGGGCCAGCCGGAACGCGTCGTCCAGGCCAACGAGCAGGACCGATGCGCCCCGGGACTGGGCGACCCAGGCCGCCGCCATGCCGATCGGTCCCGGCCCCATCACGACGACCGCGTCGCCCGCCCGGACCTCGGCCAGGTCGACAGCGTTGACCGCCACCGCGAGTGGCTCGGCCAGCGCGGCGGTCTCGAGCGGCAGGCCGTCGGGCAGAGCGAGACAGTTCGCGGCGGGCAGGGAGACACGGCGCGTGAAGGCGCCGTCGCGATGCAGGCCGACGATATGGCGCGACTCGCAGTCCTGCCGCCGGCCCGCCTGGCACCCGGCGCAGGCGCCGCAAGTGACGGTCGGCATGCAGACCACCCGGTCCCCGACGGCCAGGCCGCGCGCCTCGGGACCCACCGCGCGGATGGTCCCGGCGAACTCGTGACCGAGGGTCACCGGCAGAAGATCACCCATGAAAGCGTAGCTGGGCGTCCAGGCGTAGGCGTGCAGGTCGCTGCCGCAGATGCCGGCGGCGGCGACGTCCACCAGGACGTCCGCGTCGCCGACGGGCGCATCATGGTCGGGGATGTCGATCACCTCGATCCCGAAAGCCGCTCGCGTCTTGCGCAGGGCGATCATGATTGCCGCCTCCCTGTCTTCGCTTTTTTAGCGACATTGTTATATTTTGCACGTTTTTATCTTTTGCACGTTGCATCTTGAGCAACATGCGTTATTTGTTATAACGAAATTACATACAACAGCTCGGTCGGGTTATGTCAAGCCTCAAGCGAAACGAACGAGAAAATCTAGGCGAAACAACGCACTGGATCCGCCCTATCGCCAGGGCGAATCTCAGCGACCAAGCCTACTCCGTCCTGCGCGAGGCGCTGATGCGTGGTCAGCTCAAGCCCGGTGAGCAGATGCGCCTGCGGCCAATGTCGGCGCGCTTCGGTATCAGCCCGACCCCCATGCGCGAGGCGTTGCTTCGCCTGGTGTTCGAACGCGCCCTGGTGCTCGACGGCCGAGGGACCGTGACCGTGCCCCAACTCACCGTCGCGCAACTGCTGGAGATCCGCGCGATTCGAGTCGATCTTGAGGGCAACACGGCGGAAGCGGCCGCGACCCTGGCGACGCCGGAGCAAATCGATGCCCTCACCGGCGTCCACGACCAGATCATGGCCTGCCACAAGACCGGCGATTTCTCCCGGGCCATTGACCTGAACACACAGTTCCACCTGGATCTCTGCCGGCTGGGCGCCATGCCGATCACCTACGAACTGGTGGAAAACCTCTGGGTTCGGTGCGGCCCCATCCTGTCCCATCTGTACGACAGCGGAATCCCCGACGACTGGTCGCCCCATCCGCATACGCGCGTGATCGACGCGCTGAACCGGCGTGACGGTCCGGCGGCCCGGAACAGCCTTTGCCAGGACATCATCGAAGGTGGAAAGGGGTTGCTCGACCACGTCCGGCGAGGCTGATCCGCGATCCGCCGAGCGCCCGGGACACGATCCAGGGCGTGGCATGACCTCTTTCGCGACCGTGACCGATGGGGTGGACGTCCCATTTGCTCTATGGCGCGAACAAAAAGCCGCGATGAGTCGTGCTCATCGCCGTCTATTGTCAACAGGCCCTAGAGCAAATCCAGGGCTCAGAACCCGGATGACAGATCCGTTAGGTTGCTCGTCTCCGTTGGAGATCCTTCGCATCCTGCGGACGCTCAGGATGAGGACTTTCACTTTTTAAGGGCTTCATCCTGAGGAAGCGGAGCGACCGAAGGATCTCCCATCGGAGTCCCGTGACCCTCGCCCTTGTTGTTAACCTGAGCCTGTTGCCCTGACCGAGCGCGCCTCGGGCGTGGGCGTGCCTTGCGCCGCGTCCAGACCGCCGGCGGACACGGCGCGCGCCGGGGGTGGCACCGGCGTGCCGCAGGCGACGCACTCGGCGCGCAAGTTCGCCAATAGCCGGTCGATGTCGGGGCGCGGCTGTCCCGTGTGGCGCAGCAGCAGCGCGCCCAGCTGTAGGCTGGACTCCAGGGCCTCCGCGACGCTCGCCGTAACCCCATGGCGGGACAGTTCGGCGGCGTGGCCCGGATCACGGGCGCGCGCGAAGACGGGCACGGTGGGACGAATGCTGCGGACGGCGGCGGCGGCGCGCTCGGCGTGGTCCGGCTGGTCCAGGGTGATGACGACGGCGCGGGCGTCATCCAGGCCGGCGCCGCGCAGCACGTCGCCTCGGCTGGCGTCACCATAATAGACACGCTGGCCGTCGCCCCGCGCGTGGGCCACCCGATCGGCGTGCAGGTCCAGGGCGTGATAGGGGATCCCGGCGGCCTCCATCAACCGGGCCACGGTCTGGCCGACGCGGCCGTAGCCGGCGATGATCACCGGTCCGTCGGACCCGCCGCGCCCGCTGGTGGCGCCGCCATGGGGCGCGAGCGCGCGCATGGCGCGGTCTGGACGGCGCGGGATCAGCATCGGCGACAGCTTCACCATCACCGGTGTCAACGCCATGGTCAGCGACACGACGAGAATCAGGACCTGGGCGACGTCACGCTCCAGAAGGCCGGTGGAGGCGGCCAGGGTGAACAGAACGAAGCCGAACTCCCCACCTTGGCACAGCAGCACGGCGGCGCGGATCGCGTCGTCGCGGCCCAGGCCGAAGCGGCGCGTCAGCCCATACAGCAGCCCCGCCTTGATGAGCAGCAAGCCCGGCACCAGCAAGGCCACCATTGGCCCGGCGGCCACGGCGGCGCCGAAGTCCATGCTCATGCCCACGGCCATGAAGAACAGGCCCAGCAGGAAGCCGCGAAATGGCTCGATATCCGCGCGCACCTGATGGCGGAATTCTGACTCGGCCAGCAACAGGCCAGCCATGAACGCGCCCATGGCCATGGACAGGCCCACGGCCTGCATCAGGTAGGCGACACCCAGCACGATGAGCAGGCTCAGCGCGGCGAAAACCTCATGATTGTGGGCGCCGGCCACGGCGCGGAAAAGGCCGCGCAGCAGGTAGCGGCCGCCAAGGATGACGCCCACGATGGCGCCCACGGCCAGGCCGACGTCGATGGCCACCGTCTCCCAGCCGCCGGCCATTGGGTCGGCGGACAGCAGGGAGACCAGGGCCAGCAGGGGGACGACCGCCAGGTCCTGTAACAACAGGATGGCAAACGCGCTGCGTCCGTGGCGGGTGCCCAGTTCGTTCCGGTCTGACAGGATTTGCAACACGATGGCCGTCGACGACAGCGCCAGGCCGAAGCCGACGATCACCGCTGCCCCGAAGGGCAGCCCCCAGGCCCAGGCGATGGACCCCAGCACCAGGCCGGTCACCGCCACTTGCGCCGTGCCCAGGCCGAACACATCCCGCCTGAGCATCCACAGGCGGGCCGGCCGTAACTCTATGCCGATCAGGAACAGCAGGAACACCACGCCCAGCTCGGCGAAATGCAGCAGTTCCTCGCCCTCGGCAATGAAGCCGACGCCCCATGGCCCGATCAGCAGGCCGGCCGTCAGGTAGCCGAGCACCGACCCCAGGCCGAGGTGCTGGAACAGGGTGACGAACACGATGGCGCAGGCCAGCAAGGCCAGGATGTCGATCACCGTGACGTGGGGCACGCGCTCCGTCCTCCTGTACTCGAGTCGCCGCCGACACAGTCATGTTAGACGCAGTAAAGCTCATGGTCATTTAGAATGACCAATTGAGCCGTGCGGTCGAGACACACACCTCCGCCCGGCCCTGTCCAGGGCGCGCAACGCATCCGAGTCGTGGCCGTCCGATCGGGCGAGTCTATCCGGCCGGGCGGTATGGGGCCAGACCGATGGCACGCGAAAAGGGCACGCGTCGGCCGGAGCGCTCTGCTAGGGCCTTCACCGCCCGTCGAGCACGGTATCGGCGCGGGCCCGCAGGTTCTGGATGCGGCGATCCTCGCGGGCGCTGGTCTCGGCGGTGGCGTAGCCATTGCCCGTGGGGTGGTTGGCGATCAGGTATTCGGCCAGGGCGTCCTGTTCGCTGCCCGGGGCGGCGAAGGTGGCGGCGCCGGGGTCGGTGAGCGCCTCGGACAGATCGACGACGTCGGCGGTCTCGCCCAGGGCCTCGGCGTAGGCATCGAATCCGTAGCCGTCACCACCCTTGGCTAAAAATCCGAGGGTGACGAGGCGAACCGTGGCGTCGCCGTCGGCGACCAGGGCGCCATCCGCGACCACGGCCTGACTCACCGCGCCCTCGGCGTCCACGATGGCGGCGTTGATGATGCGTTGGCCCGGGGCGCGGCGGGTGTCGTAGCTGTAGCGCAGACCCGCCACCTGGGCGAACTGGCCCGGTGTCGCGCCCTCGCCGGAGGCCGCGACGGCGTGCTCCAGCACGTCGGCCAACTGCGCCAGGGTCACCGTTTGCAGCGTCAGGGTGTTGTTGAAGCGCAACGCGTTGACGATGTCGAGCTGGGACACGTCCCCCGCCGCCTTGCCGGCGTCCGCGTTGGCTCGCGGTGGCAGCAAGGTGCCGTTGGCCGCGACCGCGCCGATGGGGGCGCGGATGCCGCCGCCGTTCTTGATCGAGACCAGGACCGAGGGGTCGTATTGGCGGGCGACCCACAGGTTGGCGTCGGCGGTGAGGCTGCCGAGGTTGGTCTCCTGGGTGCGCACCTGGGCGCGGCGGCCGTCCAGAAACACGGCGGTGGCGCCGGTGATGGTGCCGTCCTGAGCCTGGACGATGGCGTCCACGCCGGCCACAAGGTTGGCCACCTGGTCTCCGGTGCCGCCATCCTCGAAGGGATCCATCCCGCCATACAGGCGCTGGACGACGGCGTCGGTGGTGGCGTAGACGCCGCTTTCGCCGCTGTCGAGGCTGTCGGGATTGAGAACGCCGGCCTCGTCGAAGCCGACCACCAGGCGGCCCACGTAGCTGTACTCGCCATCGGTGCTGACGATGACCGCTGGGTCGCCGTCTGCGTTCGCGGTCACCAGGGGGTAGGGGCCGGCCGCGACGTCGTCCGGACGCAAGGTGTCGGTCTCGTCGGCCAGGAGCGTGTCGGACCCCCCAGCGATGACGATGTCCACGCTCGACAGGCGGCCGATCAGTTCTTGCTCAAGGGCGATCCGCTGAAGGTGGGTGGTCAGGATAATCACGGTGGCACCGGCGCTGACCGTCGTGTCGATGACCGGCTGAAGGATGGCGGCCAGCGCCGCCATGTCATCGCCGCCGCCGACCATCACCGCTCCGGGCGACGAGAGGGTGTCCAGGAGGGGCGTTGTCGCGCCGACAACGCCGATCCGCGCCCCGCCCACCGTGAACAGGGCCGCCGGGGCGATCCGGGGTGTCTCGGTACCGGTCGCGCTTTCGCTCGGACCCGTCGCATAGGCGTTCATGTCCAGAACATCGGTGGTGGCCGTGCCCGACAACGCGGGGTCGCCCGCGAAGTCCAGGTTGGCCGACAGGTAAGGGAACGTCGTGCCCACCCATTCATCGTCCGCCAGGCCCTTGCCGTTCAGGACCGGGCGGATGAAGGCGGCCACCGTGCCGGTGCCGGTGTCGAACTCGTGGTTTCCCAGCGCCGAGGCATGGACGCCGATGGCATTCATGATCGCCATGTCGACGCGGCCGCGCGCGCCCTTCAGCGACTCGTAGACCTCGCCGGAGGTGAGGCCATACAGGGCATTGGCCGCCTGGTTGAACAAGGCGTCGTCGGTGAACAGAGCGGCATTGAAGAACGGCCCCGGGATCACGTTGTCCCCGGCGGAGAGGATCAGCGTGTTGCCCATCGCGCTGTCAAAGTAATCGACGATGGCCGCGAAATTGGGGGCTCTGTCAATGGCATCCACCCCGCCTTCCAGGTCGGAGGCGTGCAGCACCTGGAGTGTGAAGGCGTCGCCAGTGGACGCGGCACAGGCCGGGGTGGGCGCGGTGATGACCGCCAGGGCCAGGGGCAGTAACATAGCGGGTATCATGAGACGCATGGCGGGCCTCGGTCACGGTGGGGGAGAAGCGTGTCCGCCCAATGGTAATGGCTTTCACCGGGTGAATCCCGCGCCGTCCCGTGACATTGCTTGTCACGATGGGGGACGGACGCGCTTGGCTCGGTCCGGTTCTGGAGATTCGGCGGTGCATGCCGGGTGCGCCGGGCGCATGCCTGTGACACAGTGGCTGGCGCGAGGCGACCGAGGCCGTTCGGTGGGGAGGGCATCGTGCACAACACTTACATCGCCACCCTGTTCCCCTGGAACACGCCGTCGCGCAAGATCGCGCTGGCCAATCGCCTGCTGCGGGCGCTGGGGATGCGGTCGCGCCTGGTGGAACCCCTGGATTCCTGGCACGACATGACCAACCAGGAGCAGCGCATCAACATCTACCATCTTGTCAGTCAGGTGTTGCGAAGCGGGGTGCCCGGCGCGTTCGTGGAACTGGGCTGCTTCGTGGGTGAGACGGCGGCCATGATCCAGAAGATCAACCATGACGAGGGCCAGCCGCCCCGGCCGCTGCATCTTTACGATAGCTTCGCGGTGCCCTTCTATCTGAACCGTCCGGTGCGTGATGTCCTGGAGGAAAACTTCCGGACGCGCGGGCTACCCCTGCCAGTCATTCACGCCGGTACCTTCGACGAGACGCTGCCCGATGCCTTGCCGGATACCATCGCCTTCGCCCATATCGATTGCGGCTTTGGCGGTGATCCCGAGTCCCACGCCGCCATGGTGCGCCAGTGCCTGGGCCACGTCTATCCGCGCCTGAGCACCGGGGCGGCACTGGTGCTGATGGACTATGCGATCCCGGAGCGCTGGCCAAGGGCCGTCGACGTGAACCCGGGGGTGCGCCGCGCCGCCGATGCGTTCTTCGCAGACAGGCCGGAGGCGGTGCGCCTGCTGTATGCCGGCGAGGGGTCGCAGGGGGTGGTGTTCAAGGCGTCACCGCGACCGGGGATGTCCCCCGGTCGCGACGCCAGCCAGGAAGCCAGACAGGCAGAGGGCTAGACCGCCACCTTGGGCAGGGTGGCCAGGGAGGTGTCAAGCGCGGCTTGGTCGAACGGCGTGTCGGTCATCTTGCCGCCGAAGTAGTCGGTGTAGGCCTGCATGTCGAAGTGGCCGTGGCCCGAGAGGTTGAACAGGATGGTCTCGGCCTTGCCCTCGGCCTTGCAGCGCAGGGCCTCGTCCATGACCGCCTTGATGGCATGCGAGGACTCCGGCGCCGGCACGATGCCCTCGTTGCGGGCGAACGTCACGGCGGCGGCGAAGCACTCCGTTTGCTGGTAGGAGCGGGCTTCCATCAAGCCCTTCTCCATGGCCAGGCTGACCATGGGTGCCATGCCGTGGTAGCGCAGGCCGCCCGCGTGCGTGCCCGGCGGCATGAAGCCGGAGCCCAGGGTATGCATTCGCACCAGCGGGGTCAGCTTGCCGGTGTCGCCGAAGTCGTAGGCCAGGGCGCCCTTGGTGAGCGTCGGGCAGGAGGTGGGCTCGACGCCGATGCAGCGAACCGCCTTGCCCTTGAGCTTCTCACGCATGTAGGGGAAGGCTAGGCCGGCGAAGTTGGAGCCGCCGCCCACGCAGCCGATGACGATGTCCGGCTCGGCGCCGGCCATGTCCATCTGCTTCATGGCCTCTTCGCCGATGATGGTCTGGTGCAGGCAG
>JANQGN010000066.1 GCA_028277295.1 Rhodospira sp. | reverse complement strand
CCCCGCTTTCCCGTGTTGCCCCGCTTTCCCGTGTTGCAAGGAACCATCCCATGGGATTCTTGGCTCTTGGCCTTCTTCTGTTCATCGGCGCCCACGCGTTTCCGATGATGTCCGTTCAACGCGACCGTCTGGTGGCCCGGGTCGGCGAAGGGCCTTACAAGGCCGTGTTCTCGCTGGTCGCGCTAACCGGCCTGGGCCTGATCATCTACGGCAAGGCCACCGCGCCGTTCCTGCCCGGCTACACCCATCCGGCCTGGGGCCAATACGCGGCCCTGGGACTGATGCCGCTGGCGTTCATCCTGATCACCGCCGCCTACGTACCCAGCACCATCAAGCGCCGGACCGTCCACCCCATGACCCTGGGCATCCTGGTCTGGGCGGTGGCGCATCTGTTGTGCAACGGCGACCGGGCGTCGGCGATCCTGTTCGGCTCCTTCGCCATCTACGCGGCCATCAACCTGTTCAGCCAGGTGGGCCGACCGCAACCCGCGCGCCTATCGCCGCAACCCTGGACGAAAGACGCCATCGTGGTGGCCATCGGCCTGGTGATGATGCTGGTGTTCACGGGGGCGCATCACATCCTGTTCGGGGTCTCGGCCCTGCCCTGGCTGTTCGGCACGGAAGCCGCGCTGCCGTCGCTGAGCCAGTAAACGGGCCACCCGGCCCCGGGCCGTCCCCTGGCCCTGTGGTATCGATCGGCCCCGGCAGTCGTTACGGACTCGATCTTATCGACCCGCGTTTTCCTTTGCCATCGCTGGGCAAATGCTGCCGGGTCGTTAAGAAGTTCTTTAGTCAGCCGCGCTAGCCTGCGAACAGGCTGGGGTCGCTGCCGCCCACGGCGCACCGTGTCTTGGTGCGCCACCGGGCGAGCATCACGGATCCCGGCGCCCCGCCACACCATTCAGGGCGCCCGGCGCCCGTCAGAGGGTCCGTGACGTGAACGGCTTCCTGCAGCAACTGCGTACTCTCGGACCGGCGCGTCTGGCCGCCATGGCGGCGTTCGCGGTGGCGATGATCTTCCTGGTCATCTACTTCGCCACCCGCGTCGCGACACCGCAGTACGAACTGCTCTATAGCGGCCTGCAGCAGCCCGAGGCGCAAGCCATCGTGCGCCAGCTGGAGGCGAACAACGTCCCCTATCAGCTGGCCAACGGCGGCACGGAAATCCGCGTGCCGGCCGACCAGCGTGATCGTCAGCGGCTGGACACCGCCGAACTGGCGGTGGGCGGCGGCGCCTCGGTGGGCTACGAGGTGTTCGACGAAAGCAGCGCGCTCGGCTCGACGAGCTTCATGCAGCAGGTGAACCTGCAGCGCGCCCTGGAAGGGGAACTGGCGCGCACCATCCGCTCCATCGAGGACGTGCACAATGCGCGGGTGCAGTTGGTCCTGTCCAAGCGCGAGGTGTTCTCGCGCGAGATGAACGAGCCGTCCGCCTCGGTGGTGGTGGCCCTGCGGCGGGGCAGTCTCGATCCGGGTCAGGTCCTGGCCATCCAGAACCTGGTGGCCGCCGCCGTCCCGCGCATGACGCTGGATCGGGTGATGATCTCCGACGATCGCGGCCGGTTGCTGACCCGCAGCCTGGACAGCGACGGCAGCCTGGCCGCCGCCACGCAGGACCAGGCGCGGCGCGCCAAGGAGGAGCAACTCACCCGTGCCATCGAACAGATGCTGACGCGCACCCTGGGTCCTGGCAAGGTGCATGCCGAGGTCCGCGCCGCGATGAACTTCGACCGCGTGGTCACCAACGAGGAGATCTACGACCCTGACACCCAGGTGGCTCGCTCCACCGTCACGGTGGAAGAGAACGCGCAGTCCCAGGACAGTCAGCCAACCCCGGTGACCGTCGGCCAGAACCTGCCCGAGGGCCAGTTCAACGAAACCGGCGGCGCCACGGCCTCGACCAGCGAAAACCGCACCGAAGAGACGGTCAACTACGAGATCTCCCGGCGGGTGGTCAATCAGGTGCGGGAAACTGGCGTGATCGACCGCCTGAGCGTCGCCGTTGTCGTGGACGGCACCTATGTCACCGCCGCCGACGGAACCCGCGCCTACGAGCCGCGCACCGCCGAGGACATGGAGAACATCACCGCCCTGGTGCGCGCCGCCGTTGGCTATGATACGCAGCGGGGCGACCAGGTCACCGTGATCAACGAGCAGTTCGCCGAGGTGGACCTCTTCGGCGACGAGGACACTTGGTCCTTCATGGGCTTCACCAAGGACGAGATCATGCGCATGGCCGAGGGCCTGGGCGTGGCCATCGTCGCCATCCTGGTGATTCTTCTGGTCGTGCGCCCGCTGGTCACCCGCGCCTTCGAGAGCCTGCCCTCCGGCGCCGATGGTGGCGGCACTGGCCTGCTGGCGGCCGAGGCCGCTGGCGCCCCACAGTTGACGGGACCGGCCACGGCGCCCGTGCCCATCGGCCTGGGCGAGGAGCTGGAGGACACCGAGGAGTTGATCGACATCGAGAAAGTTGAGGGCCGGGTCAAAGCATCGAGCTTGCGCAAGATCGGCGAGATCGTCGACAAACATCCGGAAGAGGCGCTCAGCATCGTCCGCAACTGGCTCTACCAGGACACTTGATATGATGGGCACGGCCGATGGGAAATCGCATCGGCTGGTGTCCTTGGGCCGTCGGCTTGAGGGCGGCGGGTGAAGAAGCGGGCCGGCGCCGCGCGCACCAGGGGTCACACGTAATGACCGTGGGTGTCAGCGCGTGCCGCCGGTCATCACTGTTCCAGCCAGGCTTTCCGGCGGCTGATCCGCGCCGCCCGGGAGTCGGTCCCGCCGGGGAGGTGTCACCGTGAGTCGCGTCAAGGAAGACTATCGCAGCCTCACCGGACCACAGAAGGCCGGCATCATGATGCTGTCGCTGGGCGAGGAACACGCCGCCAAGCTGTTCTCCATGATGGACGACGAGGAGATCCGGGAACTGTCCCAGGTGATGGCGAACCTGGGCACGATCAGTTCCAACCTCGTTGAACGGCTGTTCGTGGAATTCGCCGACGCGATCTCGAACACCGGCTCGCTGGTGGGGTCCTACGACACCACAGAGCGGCTGTTGATGCGCTCCCTGCCCAAGGACCGGGTCGACGCCATCATGGAGGAGATCCGCGGTCCGGCCGGACGCACCATGTGGGACAAGCTGGGCAACGTCAACGAACAGGTGCTCGCCAACTACCTCAAGAACGAGTACCCGCAGACGGTCGCCGTCGTGCTGTCGAAGATCAAGGGCGACCACGCGGCCCGGGTGCTCTCGCTGCTGCCCGAGAACTTCGCCATGGAAGTGGTC
>JANQGN010000065.1 GCA_028277295.1 Rhodospira sp. | reverse complement strand
ACTGACGTTGGCCAGGAACTCGCTCTTGGTGCGGTTGGCCGCGTCGGCGGCGTCCTTGGCCTGCTGGAGTTCCATCCGGGTTCGTTCCTGGGCGGTGATATCCTGGATGATGCCGCGCACGCAGGCACCCTTGGGGCCGCGTTCCGGGTCCGGGTGGCCAATGATGTGGATCCAGCGCGTGATTCCGTCGCCGAGGGTGATCATGACCCTGCGGTCCAGGGGCACGCCATCGCGACTGGCGGCGTCGAGATCGTCGGCCAGGGGCGCCCGATCCGCCTGGGCATGCAGCGCCAGGAAGTCGCGCCGCGCCAGCAACCCCTGGACCAGGGGGATGCGATGGAGGCGACAGAACTGGTCGGAGACCCGAAAGGTCCGCAGGCCGGGATCGTAGTGCCAGTTGCCCATGCTGGCGATGCGTTGCGACAGTTGCAGGTCGCGGATGATGTTGTTCAGGCGCAACGTGCCGAGTTCCTGGTCGGTCACGTCCTGGATGGTGGCCAGCAGGCGGGTGGGGCGCCCCTGGGCGTCCAGGCTCAGCCGGCCGCGGCCATGAACCCAGCGGACCTCGCCGTTGGCATGGCGGCGCACGCGATAGGTCTGATCGAAGGGGCGCCGTTGCGCGAGCACTGTGTCGTTCAGGTAGGCGCGCATCAGGCGCCGGTCATCAGGATGAACCAGGGCCAGCCAGCCGGCGACCGTCCGTGGATAGTCGTCGCCAATGCCAAAGATGCCGTCAAGCATGGGGGAGCTGGTCCACCGATCCGCCGTCACGTCGACATCGACATGGCCGATCAGGGCGATCCTCTGGGCTTCTTCCAGGACATAGCGGGTGTCGCTCAGTTCCCTTTGTTGCCGCACCCTGTCCGTGACGTCGATGATGATGGAGAAAAGAAGAACCTTGCCGGCGGTGTCGACGGGCCCGCTGTGCACCTCGACGTCACGGATCGATCCGTCGGCGCGTCGGTGCCGGAACGTGAAATGATTGCACCGCCGGGTGACGGCGTCGGCCATTTCCTGTCGGACCCGGGCCAGCGGCAGGGTGTTGATGGTGGCGATGCTGCTGCCAACCAACTCGGCGCGCGACCAGCCGTAGAACGTCACGGCCCCCGGGTTGGCGTCCTGAATGGCCCCGGAGTCGGGGTCGATCAGCAGCATGGGGAGATGATTGTTCTCGAACAGATCCCGGTAGCGCGTGGTGACCTCGGCGACGACGGCCATGTGATCGAGCTTGTGCAAGGTGAAGGCCAGGTCCCCGGCCAACTCGTCCAGGATGGCCCGTTCCTCGTCATTCGGTTGGCGGTCCGCCGGGATGGCCACCGCGATGACGCCGTAGGTCCGATCGGCGAAGGCGATGGCGCGCGATAGCCGCACCAGTCCAGGGTACTCGTGGGCCAGTGGGCAGTCGCCGCAGAGGGTTGGCGGGTCGTCGATAATCACGGTGGCTGTCGCGGCCAGCGCCCGGCGGACGCAATAGGGCATCGGGTCGATGCGCAACGCCTGGAGCAGCCGTCCCTGAATGTCCCCCAACCCTTGGGAGACGGCGACGTGGTCCACCCAGCCGCGCGAGTCGATCAGCGCGATCCAGGCGTCCACGTAGGCGTGTGACTCGGTCAGCCGCAGACATGCCTGATCAATCAGCGTGCGCGCGTCGGATTCTCGCACCAAAACCTTGCCGACATGACGGGCCGCCTCCCGACAGTCCAGAAGGTGCGCGGCGCGGCGTTCGGCCTCGGCGCTGCGGATCACCAGGTCGCCGCTGGTCCCGGCCAGCCGATCCACCTGCCCCGAACGGATGGCTTGCACCAAGGCCGCCGGGTCATCGGGCGGCGGGTCGGGCCCCCCGATCTCGTCGCCGGCCTGCCCGCCGGACGCCGCGGACGCGCCGCGCGCGGTCGGATCCTGGTCCCCGGTCATCTCGGCCCGTCTCCCGTTTTCCGGCAGCACGTTGCCTCGCCGTCTAGAGCGGCGTTCGTTCAAGGTGACATAGGTTCGTTGGGTCCGGCCACAACCGATTTGCGGTTTCATCAATGGGTTCGGGAGGGCCCTACCGGCGCGGGCACATGCAAGAACCCCCGGCGCGCGTGGGGCGAACCGAGGGCGACCAATACTAGTTTTCGATGAGCAAGACCCGTCGCGGCGTGATTGTCGAGCCATCAGGCGCGGCGGCCGGCCTCGCCACCCGGCCCATAAGCGTTCGGCTGAGGAAGTAAGGGGGCTTCGCCTATTACGTGCTGGCACGACCAATCTCGGGGGGGCCCTCGGCGCGCCCGGGCGACGCTCCGCGTCGCTGTACGGTGTGGACCCGCGTCCATCTGAAGGATGGACACGGGGGCTCGCTCGGGATGAGGACAGGCAATACACTCAATACACGCTTCATCTCATCCCGAACGCCCCACAGGGGCGGAGGGACCTCCGGAGGGGGCGCACACCGCTGAAGGCTTGGCGACGCCCATCCCGACGCTCTCCGAACGCCCCCCTATCGCATTCACACTTTTTTTCGTTTGCGCCACGCGAGTCTTTACTGCCCAGTCATTGCGAGGAGCGAAGCGACGCAGCAATCCAGGGCAAAGGACACCGTATTCCGCCCTGGATACTTCGCCCGCACCTGACGATGCGGCCTCGCAATGACGGTGCTCCGCGCTTGGAAGGCGGTAATCCCTTGATCCATCAGACGGAAAAAGTGTGAGGCGCCTAGGGGCGCCCCCCGGGCTCCACCTGGCGATCACCGCCAGGCGCGGCCCATCTTGAACATATCGCTGACCAGGCCGGTCAGGCGGCGCCGGTCCCGGAAGGCGTGGACGATCTGGCGCTCCTTCTCGCGCTTGGGGACACCGTCCACCCGCAGCCAGGTTTCGGCGGCGTGCGTCAACAGGTGCGGATATTCGGTGAAGAAGTGCTTGTTGGTTTCCAGGACCTTGGGCAGACGCCGGTATTTCTTCAGGTCCTTAAGGACGAAGCTGCTCTCCAACGCCGTGCGATAGGCTTTCAGCGTCTTGGCGTTCATCTTCTTGCCGGCCTTCTTGGCGGCGACGATGGTCTCGCCGGCGATCCGCCCGGAGGTCATGGCCAGGTTGGAGCCCTCGCGGTGCATGGCGTTGAGGAACTGCGCCGCGTCGCCGGCCACCACCCAGCCGTCACCGTAGAGCGGCGGCACCGCCTCATAACCGCCCTCGGGCAGCATGTGCGCGGCGTACTCCTTTATCTCCGCGCCGTCGATCAGCGGCGCGATGGCCGGGTGACGCTTGAAGCGCTCCAGCAGGAAGTAGGGCCGGACCTGGCTTTCGGCGAAGTCGCTGATCAGGCAGCCGATGCCCACCGACAGGCTGTCGCCGTTGGTGTACAGGAAGCCGGTGCCGGTCATGCCGGCGGTGATGGTGCCAGCGGCCTCGATCACCACGCCCTCGTTGCCCTTGAGGTTAAAGCGGGCGTCGATGGTCTCGCGGTTCAGGAACAGGGTTTCCTTGACGCCCAGGGCGACGTCCTTGGGGCGCAACTCCGGGCGCAGGCCGGCGCGCGTGCCCAGCACGGCGTTCACGCCGTCGGCCAACACCACCACGTCGGCGGTCACCTCGCCCTCGGCGCGGTCGGTGGTCACGCCGATCACGCGGCCCTTCTTGTCGCGCAGCAGCCCGGTGACCGTGGTCTCGCAGATGACCGTGGCGCCGGCCTCCTTGACCTTCTTGTTGAACCACTTATCGAACTGGGCACGGATAATGGTGTAGCGGTTGGGCCGCTCCTCGTTGAACGAGTCCGAGCGGAAATGCGAGCCCACGTAGGCGTGGTCGTCCAGCATCCAGATGCGCTGTTCGATGATGTGGCGCTCCAGCGGCGCGCTATCGCGGAAGTCCGGGATCAGCTTTTCCACCGCATTGGCGTACAGCACCGCCCCCTGGACGTTCTTGGCGCCGGGGTACTCGCCGCGCTCGATCTGCAGCACATTCAGGCCGCCGCGAGCCAGGGTCAGCGCGGCGCTGTTGCCGGCCGGTCCCGCCCCCACGACGATGGCGTCAAAATGTTCGGTCGTCATGCTCAGGTCTCCTCGCCCAAGGTTTATCCGGCCAGCCGGTCGACCGCCAGGCGGGCGCGGAAGGCCTCGGTCAGGGCCGGCAGGATTTCCAGCGCATCGCCGACGATGCCATGGTGGGCGAAGTCGAAGATGGGGGCGTTGGGGTCGATGTTGATGGCCAGGATGCGGTCGGCGCCCTCGGAGCCGACGCGATGCTGGATGGCGCCGGAGATGCCGGCGGCGATGTAGAGGCGCGGGCGGATGGT
>JANQGN010000702.1 GCA_028277295.1 Rhodospira sp. | reverse complement strand
GCCGGCGCCTTCAGGTCCTCGCCGGTTTCCTGGTCGACCTGCTTCATGGTCAGCTTGACCTTGCCGCGATCGTCAAAGCCCAGCACCTTAACCTTCACCACGTCGCCCTGGTTGACCACGTCGGTCACCTTCTGCGGCCGCTTCTGCGACAGCTCGGAGATATGAACCAGGCCGTCGCGGGCGCCCAGGAAGTTCACGAAGGCGCCGAACTCGACCACCTTCACCACCTTGCCGTTGTAGATCACACCGATCTCCGGCTCGGCGGCGATACCCTTGATCCACTCCACGGCGCGCTCGGCGTTGGCCGAGTCGGTGGCGGCGATCTTGATGGTGCCGTCGTCCTCGATGTCGATTTTGGTCTGGGTGGTCTCGGTGATCTCGCGGATTACCTTGCCACCGCTGCCGATGACCTCGCGCACCTTGGCGGGGTTGATCTTGATGGTGGTGATGCGCGGCGCGTTGCCCGACACCTCGTCGCGGGCGCCGGTCAGCGCCTTGCCCATCTCGCCCAGAATATGCAGGCGGCCGTCGCGCGCCTGGTTCAAGGCCACCTCCATGATCTCCTTGGTGATGGAGGTGATCTTGATGTCCATCTGCAGGGCGGTGACGCCCTCTTCGGTGCCGGCGACCTTGAAGTCCATGTCGCCCAGATGGTCCTCGTCGCCCAGGATGTCGGACAGCACGGCGAAGCGGTCGTCCTCCTTGATCAGGCCCATGGCGATGCCGGCCACCGGGCGCGGCATGGGCACGCCGGCATCCATCAGCGCCAGCGACGAGCCACACACCGTCGCCATGGAGGACGAGCCGTTGGACTCGGTGATCTCAGAGACCACGCGCATGGTATAGGGGAAGTCGGCCTTGGGCGGCAGCAGCGGCCGGACGGCGCGCCAGGCCAGCTTGCCGTGGCCGATCTCGCGGCGGCCAGGGCTGCCCATGCGGCCGGTCTCGCCCACCGAGTAGGGCGGGAAGTTGTAGTGCAGCATGAAGTTCGAGCGGTACTCGCCCTCCAGCGCGTCGATGATCTGCTCGTCCTGGCCGGTGCCCAGGGTGGCGACCACCATGGCCTGGGTCTCGCCCCGGGTGAACAGGGCCGAGCCATGGGCGCGCGGCAGGAAGCCCACCTCCACCTCGATGGGACGCACGGTCCGGGTGTCGCGGCCGTCGATACGCTGACCCGTCTCCAGGATGGAGCCGCGCACGATGTCGGCCTCCAGGGTCTTGAAGGCGCCGGGCATCAGCGCCTGGCCGGCCTCGTCCTCGGCGAAGGCCGCGGCCACCTGCTCGCGCATGGCGCTCACCTGGTTGTGGCGCTGCTGCTTGTCGGGTTCGGCATAGGCGGCCTTCAGGCCCTCGGCGGCGATCTCGCGCACCCTGGCGGCCACGGCCTCGGCCTCTGGCGGCGGCGCGGGCACGTCGCGGGGCTCGCGCGCCGCCTGCTCGGCCAGGTCAATAATGGCGTCGATGACCGGCTGGAACTGCGCGTGACCAAAGGTCACCGCGTCCAGCATGGTCTGTTCGGTCAGTTCCTGCGCCTCGGACTCGACCATCAGCACACCATCGCGGGTGCCGGCCACCACCAGGTCGAGGTCGGACTCCTTGACCTGGTCCAGGCTCGGGTTCAGCACCAGTTGGCCGTCGATGTAGCCCACGCGGGCGGCGCCGATGGGGCCCAGGAAGGGCAGGCCGGACAGGGTCAGCGCCGCCGAGGCGCCGATCATGGACACGATG
>JANQGN010000677.1 GCA_028277295.1 Rhodospira sp. | reverse complement strand
GCCCCGCGCGCCCGTATGACGCGACGGATCTTCGTCGCCACGCCATGGCCTGTCCGTGACCCTGAGCCCGTTGCCCTGAGCGCCACCAAAACACGGTTGCGCGGCCGCGGGCTGTCGTTTAATCCCTGGGGGCTTTTTTGGCACCGAGCCCCCCGCGCGGACCGCCTCGGGCAACGGCCGCCGCGTCAGGGAGACGGATCGTGAAACACGCCATCAGCCTGTTCGTGACCCTCTATGCCTTGTGGCTGCTGCTCTCGGGCCACTGGACCGATCCCCTGCTCCTGGGCCTGGGGCTGGTATCCGTGGCCTTGACCGTGTTCGTGGCCTGGCGCATGGAAGGTCTGGACCATGAAGGCGTGCCCATCAACGTGAGCGTCCACGCCCTCGCCTACTGGCCGTGGCTCCTTTGGCAGATCGTGCTGTCCAACCTGGCGGTGGCGCGGGTCATCCTGACGCCCGGCCGTGCCAACCCACGTCTGGACTGGGTGCCGGCCACCCAGCGCACCGAGGTCGGCCGGGTGATTTTCGCCAACTCCATCACACTGACGCCGGGCACCATCTCGGTGCAACTCGATAGCCAGCGAATCCTCGTGCACGCCCTGGAATCCGAGGGCATCGACGACCTGAAGGGCGGCGACATGGACCGGCGCGTGACCTGGGTGGAAAGCCCACTCCTTGCCGGCCCGGCCGATCAGGGAGGCGCCCCATGATCACCACCGGCTGCCTGTTGGTTCTGATGACCCTGGCGCTCGCGCTGCTGCGCGCCGTGCGCGGACCCACGGTCTATGACCGCATCGTCGCCGTGAACGCCTTCGGCACCATGACGGTGTTGCTGCTGGTCCTGCTGGGGTTCCTGACCGACCGGCCGGAGTTTCAGGACATCGCCTTGTTGTACGCGCTGATCAACTTCGCGGGCACCATCGCCGTGCTAAAGTTCGTCAAGTATAGCAACCTGGCCGGTCCCTCCGCCGCCGCCGACCACCGCCCGCGTTCCGAGGGAGACCGGATCTCGTGACCCTGTTCCTGGACATCCTCAGTTGGGCCTGCATCGTCACCGGCGGGGTGTTCTGCCTGCTGTCCGGGATCGGTCTGGTGCGCCTGCCCGACGTGTTCACCCGCATGCACGCCGCCAGCCTCGCCGACACCCTGGGCGCCGGCCTGGTGTTGCTGGGACTGGTGTTGCAAGCCGGCGTTGGCGCCGACCTGGTGGGCATCAAGCTGATCCTGATCCTGGTATTCCTGTTGTTTACCAGCCCGGTGGCCACCCATGCGCTGGCGCACGCGGCCCTGCTGGATGGGCTCGTCCCCTGGAGCCGAGACGGCCACGCCCCCAAGGCCCGGCTCGCGTCCGAGGACCCTGACGAGGACGGCTTCCTCGCCGACACCCGCGACGACAGGTCCGCAGCAGAGGCGGAGACCGACGCCCTGCCCTCCCCTGTCGGGACGGAGGCCCGCTAGCCCTTGGAACAGGTCATCGACATCGTGCTGCTGGCCTTCATGGTGGTGACCGCCATCGCCATGATTCGGCTGCGCAATCTCTTCGCCGTGGTAATGCTGTCGGGGATCTTCTCGCTGCTGTCGGCGGCCATGTTCGTTGTCCTCGACGCCGTGGACGTGGCCTTCACCGAGGCCGCCGTGGGCGCCGGCATCTCCACGGTCCTGATGCTGAGCACCCTGGCCCTGACCTTCCGCGAGGAGCGGCCGGCCACCCGCGCCGACTGGCCGGCGCTGCTGGTGGTCACCGTCACCGGCGCCGCGCTGATCTACGGCACGCTCGACATGCCTCACTTTGGTGACCCCGACGCGCCCATCCATCAGCACGTGGCACCGCGTTACATCGTTGACAGTCCTCATGAAGTCGGCCCCCCGAACATGGTGACCAGCGTGCTCGCCAGCTATCGCGGCTACGACACCCTGGGCGAGACCACGGTGATCTTCACGGCCGGCATCGGCGTGATGGTGCTGCTGGCCGGGGTGAACCGCCGGCGGCGCGCGGATCGGGAACGGGGGAACCGGCCATGAGGCAACACTCCGTCCTGCGAACCATGACCAAGCTGCTGATGCCGCCGATCATGCTGTTCGCGCTGTATGTCCAGTTCCACGGCGACTACGGCCCCGGCGGCGGCTTCCAGGCCGGTGTGATCTTCGCCGTCGCCTTCATCCTGTTCACCTTGATCTTCGGCCCGACGCGCGCCCGCCAGGTGGCCCCGGCCTGCGTGACAACGCCGCTGACGGCCGTCGGGGTGCTGCTGTATGCCGGCGTGGGCGTGGTCTCCCTGCTGCTGGGCGGCGAGTACCTGGACTACAACGTCCTGGCCCATGACCCGCATCACGGCCAGCACCTGGGCATCCTGCTGGTCGAACTGGGGGTGGGCATCACCGTCTGGGCGGTGATGGTGTCCATCTTCCTGGCCTTCGTCGGTCGCGGCGCGGAGGACGACCCCAACGCCGACGAAACGGTGGACGAACCGGAGGATGGCCATGCTTGAGACCGTGTTCGGCCTCTACAACTATTGGATCGTCATTATTCTGATGATGGCCGGCTTCTATACCGTCATCGCGCGCGGCAACCTGGCCAAGAAGGTGATCGGCCTGAACATCTTCCAGACCTCCATGTTCCTGATGTACATCACCATGGGCGCCGTCGAGGGCGGCACCGCGCCGATCGTCGCCACCTCGGCCGAGGGCGGAGCGACACTCTACACCAACCCGCTGCCGAGCGTGCTGATCCTGACCGCCATCGTCGTCGGCGTGGCCACCACCGCGCTGGGCCTGGCCTTGGCGGTGCGCATCCGCGAGGCCTACGGCACCCTGGAGGAAGACGAAATCCGCCTCCTGGAGGATCGCCAGGACACCCTGAAGACGGATGGGGGGCAGACAGTCTCGCCATGACGCTGAGCCAGACCCTCCCCGCCCTGCAGGTGGTGCTGCCCCTGGTCGCCGCACCCGTGTGTCTGTTCCTGCGCCCGCCCAAGCTGGCCTGGCTGTTCGCGACGGCCGTTGGCGCCGCCACCCTGGCCATCGCCATCGTTCTGATCATCCAGGTGCAGGGCGGCCCACCCATCCACTACGAGATGGGCGGCTGGGCGGCGCCCTGGGGCATCGAGTACGTCATCGACCCGCTGGACAGCCTGATCCTGGCCCTGGTGTCGGGCATCGCCGTGCTGGTGCTGATCCATGCCGGCCCGTCGGTCGAGGCCGAGATCCACCGACGCCTGATCCCCCAGTTCTATGTGCTGTTCCTGCTGTGCCTGACCGGCCTGCTGGGCATGGTCGCCACTGGGGACGTATTCAATCTTTTCGTGTTCCTGGAGATCTCGTCCCTGTCCACCTATGCCCTGGTGGCGATGGGCAAGGACACCCGGGCGCTGACGGCGGCCTACCGTTATCTGATCCTGGGGTCCCTGGGGGCCACCTTCTACGTCATCGGCATCGGCCTGCTGTACATGATGACGGGCACCCTCAACATGGAGGACCTGGCCCGGCGCATCCCCGAGGTGGCCGACACCCGGACGGTCTCGGTGGCCATTGCCTTCCTGGCCGTGGGCCTGGCGCTGAAGCTGGCGCTGTTCCCGTTGCACAAGTGGCTGCCCGGCGCCTACACCCACGCCCCATCCGTGGTCACGGCCTTCTTGGCGGCGACGGCGACCAAGGTGGCGATCTACGTCCTGGTGCGCATCTTTTTCACCGTGTTGGGGCCCATCGAGGCATTTCAGACCCTGCCGGCGGCGGTGCACGAGACCCAGGTGGTGGGCCTGCTGGCCATCCTGGCCATGCTGTCGGGCTCGGCGGTGGCCATCTTCCAGCCCAATCTGAAGCGGCTGCTGGCCTACTCGTCCATCGCCCAGGTGGGCTACATGATGCTGGGCATCAGCATGGTCTCGGTCACCGGCATGACCGCCGGCCTGGTGCACATGGTCAACCACGCGCTCATCAAGGGCACCCTGTTCATGGC
>JANQGN010000463.1 GCA_028277295.1 Rhodospira sp. | reverse complement strand
GTGATTTCAGTCCACATGGTGCGATTCCTTCGTTGTCTACACACCAGCCATGGAATCACAACCCACTGGAATCACTCAACTCTTTTCCAATCAGGCTCTAACATCGCCAGCGGGCCTCAGCCGCGTCCGTTCCGCGATCGCATCATGCTGTCAATGCTGAAGTGTAGCGCGGGGTCCAAATAGCTGTTCATCTTGTCCTGGATGTAGCGCGGGCTTTTGCGTTCGGCCAGCAGCGCCAGGCCCTCGGCAAGCAGGTAGTTGCGAAAGCGAACGATTTCCTCGCGTTGTTGCACCTTGTTGGCGGCCGGCAGGAAGATCAGTCGCGCCGACAAGACCCCATAGAGGGTGGTGACCAAGGCCACCGCCATGCCCGGCCCCAAGGATGCTGGATCCTCGCCCATGCTGTCGAGCATGATGATCAGGCCGACCAGGGTGCCGATCATGCCGAACGCCGGGGCGGTTGAGCCCATGTTGCGCAGAATATCCGAATAGACGGTGTTACGCTGAAACGTGGTTTCCACGGTATTGGCCAGGATTTCCCTGACTTCCTGGCCGGTGTAACCCGTGATCACCAGTTCGATTCCATATCCCAGGAAGCGATCTGTCTTGCGGGCGCGCCCGGCATCGGTTTCCAGTCCTGGCAGACCGCTTTTCTGGATCACGTATCCCCAGCGAATCACGCGTCCCACCTCGTGGGTGAGAATGGCGCGTGTAACCTCGTGGGTGAACAGGATGGAACTCATCACCCGCAGGGCTTGAACCACATAGCGTGGCTCGAAGGAGATAAAGGCCGCCGCCAGGGTCCCGCCAAGCACCATGATGAAACTGGGGAGGTTAAGGAAAATGAAGACGTTGTCGGTGCTCAGCACGATGGCACCGACGAACAGGCCAAAGCCGAAGATCACACCCAGGATGGTCGCGAAGGACATGCGGTTGGTTCCCCTTGACCAACACACCGTGCCCCGGTGCGCTGACGGACTGCTGACGGGCTTGATCCCGTCTGCACAGGTGAAGGCCCCCCCTTTGGCCTCATTAACACCTAACCACAGCGTCAGGGCAAGGGGCGAAGTCCCGTTCGGCGATGGAGAAGACCGAGATTCGGCCAGGTCCGGGACCAGGTTTGGCGTGGTTTGGAGGCGAGCGCGCCCACCGCGACTCCCGCCCTGGGTGCCGACTTAGAAGGGTGACTGGTCGCGACGTGCCATTAAAAGAAGATCGAGGCCGTCGAAGGAAATCCATCCGTCGCGCCGCCCTTTCAGGATGAACGATGAAAAGGCGTGACTCCTCAAACCGTGTGTTCTTGGGGCGAGAAGACTCTCCGTCGCTGCAAAGGGACCCCACCGGTTGGTGCTCGGCCTTGAAGGCCGTGCTGTGACGACGCCAATGGCGAACCCGACCCATGACCAACGGTTCACGAGGGACATGGGGTTTTCTACAAGGCAAGGTGTGCTGTCGCGTGGGATTGGGGTATGCTCTCGATCGAACCGCATGGATGGGCGACCGGGCGTTGGGCAGATCCGGCGACGTCCGGCGGGGTAACCCTATGCATCCCTCGCGACCGCGAGGGTACAGAGGACCCCTGATGCACGGCCTCGCTTTACATGACGTGTCTTTACTTCATCTTAATGCTGGACTAGGCGCCGCCCTGTTGGTCCTGGTGTTCCTTTGGGTTGTCCGCGCTCGTCGCGGCGACCCGCGGGCCGCGCGGGCCGCGGGCTGGTGGGCCACGGCGTTCTCGATCTCGGTGATCGAGAACGCTCTCGCGGTGCTCATGGCGCAAGGCGAGGGATCGCTGTTTCACGGGTTATCCCTCATGCATACCCTGGAGCCGATCCTGCTCTACGCGGGGCTGCGCGCCCTGCGCGGTCGCCAAGGCCCCGGCCTGCTGATGCCAATCATGATCAGCCTTGGTGTCGGGTGGGTCGGGGCAGCCATGGTGGCGGACCTGCCAGGGGAGTGGGCTCTGGTGCCCGTGCATGTTTTACGGGGTGTCATGCTCATGGTCTTGGCGGCCATGGCGTGGCGGTCGGTTGCTTCGACAGTCGAGCAGCCGTTGCCGCCCGGCGTTCTGACGACGGTGGCGGCGATCAACGCTCTGGTGGCCTTCGCCGTCGCGGCGGTCATCGGCCTGCGATCGGAGGACGTGCTGTTCCTAGGGGTTCTGGAAGCGGCGCTCTACGGTCTGTTGGGGCTGGTTCTGGCCATCAGGCTGTTGGGCGGATCTGGGGCTCTGGCACAGCGCCCGACGCCGCCGGCGTGGCTGAGGGGTGTCTTGGACGCGATCGATACCGGTGTCCTGGAAGTCGACGAGACTCGAACGGTCGTTTGGGCGAATCGGGCCGCGACAACGCTGTTCGGGGGCCGCGCGTCGGGGGGCCTGACCGGCACGGCGCTCGCGAGTCTTTTGCCATCGCTGGGAGAGGCCCGATCGGGCGCGCCGCTTGTGCCCCATGACGCGCGGCTGATCGAGGGTCGGGATGGACGAGGACAGATCGTGACCGTTCGGGTGACGCGCGTCGACGGGACGGCCCGGCGTGAGGGCGGGCCCAAGGCCGGGAGCGACAGCATGATGTTGCTTGTTCAGGCCCCCGACATGCTTCTTGAACGGGACGCCGCCAGCCTGGTTGCCATGGCGCGGCTGTTTCAGGACATGGATCGCCTGGTTCGATCCGGCGAGTCCCAACAGGCGATTTGCCGGGCGGCCTGCGTCCTGCTGGCGGATCTGACCGATGCCCCAACCACGTGGGTGGCGATGGGCTACGATCGGGATACCTTGCGCCTGATCGCGGCGGCTGGCGCCGACGGCGTTCTGTTGTCCGACCATATCGGACGACCACTCCCGCCAATGCTGCGCAGTCTCGTGGATCCGGCGCTGGATCTAGGCAATCCCCAGGCTGTTCCCGTCGTCGGCCCGGATCCGGCGGTCTTGCCGGTGACCGGCGCGCCCTGCTCGGGGGATTCGGTAGCCCTGGGGGCCAGCGATGTCATCGCGGTGTCCGAGGCGAACCTCTCCGGTAGCTCGCTTCAAGGGCCGGCCGCCGTGGTGCCCATGGTCTGTTGCGGTCGGGCGGTTGGCGTCCTGGTGGTGCATGGGCGCGCCGCGCCGCCCGACCGTCTGATGCGGTTGCGGGCCGAGGCGGTGGCCCAGCATCTGCTCACGGCCACGGACGCCGCCAGGGATACCGCGTTTCTCCGTTTGCAGGCGCAGGCCATGACGGTGGCCGCCAACGCCACCCTGATCACCGATCGTGACGGCACCATTGTCTGGGTCAACGCGGCCTTCACCGCCCTGTCGGGCTTTGCCGCCGCCGACGTCTGCGGCCGAACCCCGGACATGCTCACGTCCGGACAGCAGGATCCCAAGACCAGCGACGAGATGTGGTCCACGGTGCGTGGCGGCCGCACCTGGAACGGCGAGCTGGTGGAGCGGCGCAAGGATGGCACATTGTATACGGTGCGTCAGACGGTCACGCCTCTGCGCGAGGTTGACGGCTCCGTGACCCACTTCGTGTTCGTTCACGAGGACATCACCGACCATAAGCGCGCCGAGGAACGGGTGCGCTACCTGTCCAACTACGACACCCTGACGCGCCTGCCGAACCGGACCCTGTTCCGGGACCGTCTCTACCAGGCGGTCCAGCACGCGCGGCGAACCCATGGCACCGTCGCCGTGCTGTTTGTCGACCTGGCCCAGTTCAGCCGGGTGAACGACACCATGGGTCACGATGTCGGCGACCAGATTCTCATGACCATCGGCTCGCGCCTGAATGCCGCTGTGGCCGAGGAAGTGGACACCGTCGCCCGCATGGGGGGCGATGAGTTCGCGATCATTCAGACCGGGCGCGCTGGCGCGGAACTGGCCGCCAACCTGGCGCGGCGGGTGGCGCGGATCATCGAGACACCGGTGGAGGTGGGCCAGCAAGCGGTGAGCGTGCGCGCCAACGTCGGCATCGCCATGTATCCCGATGACGGTCCCGACCCGGATAGCCTAATCAAGAATGCCGACATGGCGATGTATCGCGTCATCCGATCGGAAGGGGAAACCTATCGCTTCTATTCCAATGAAATGAATGATGACGCCCAGGCGCGCCTGGCGCTGGAGGCCGACTTGCGCCGGGCCCTGGAACGCCGCGAACTGGTCAACTATTACCAGCCCCAATACGATATGTCCGGCACCCTTGTGGGCATGGAGGCGTTGGTGCGCTGGCTGCACCCATCGCGCGGCCTGGTCTCTCCCGGTGCGTTCATTCCCGTCGCGGAGGAGTCCGGGCTGATTCTGTCCTTGGGGGACCGGGTGTTGCGGCAAGCCCTGACGGATGTGGCGGCGTGGCGCGCGGCGGGGCTGCCACCGGTCCCCGTGTCGGTGAACATTTCGGCGGCCCAGTTTGCGGAAACGGATTTGGTGGACCGGATCCGCACCGCTCTGGAGCAACACGGCTTGCCGCCCGACGCCCTGGAACTGGAATTGACGGAAAGCATGCTGATGCGTGAAGCCGAGGAGGCCATTGGCTTCCTGGGGCAACTGGCTGATCTCGGCATCCGCATTGCCATCGACGACTTTGGGACCGGATATTCCTCGCTCAGCTACCTCAAGCGCTTCCCGGTCCACAAGCTGAAGATCGACCGGTCGTTTGTGCATCACGTCAACGACGACACCAATGACACCATCATTGTTCGCGCGATCATAAACCTGGGGCATAGCCTGGGTATGTCCGTGGTCGCCGAGGGCGTCGAGACCGAGGAACAGTTCGACTACCTGAGGGGCGAGGGCGCCGACGTGGTCCAGGGCTTCCTGTTCTCCCGACCCTTGCCGCAAGATGAGATGGAGCGGGTGTTGCGGGTGGAGTTCGGCCGATTGCCCTCGGCGTCGGCGCCCGCGCGGGTCGCTCCATGATGCCGGGGCGTATGGTGCCGCCTCGGTGACCGGAGGTCGGTGACTGTGGGGCGCCCCGCGCTAGGGCCTGTTGCGCGATTTCTGAATCACCCAACATGCCCTAACAAGCTGTTTTTCAAGCAAATCGTCGTCGCGATCCGGTCCGGATCGCTCGGGATTTGCTTCAACCGGTCGTGCCCTGGGTTGGGTATCCGCGCGCGCGCCAAGACGACATGCCGCCGCCGATCACCGACAAATCCCGAAACCCCGCCTTGCGCAGCAAGCGGGCCGCGTGGGCCGCCCGGCTGGAGGTCTGGCAGATGAGGTAGACCGGCGTATCCAGGCAGTCGCCCAGATCCCCTTTCAGATGGGCGATACGCGACGGAAGCTGGTCGAGCGGCAGATTGATGGACCCGGGCACGTGGCCGACGCGGCCGGTGAACTCGCCACCGCTGCGCACATCCAGGACCACAACGTCGTCGCCCTGATCGAGGCGCGTCTTCAGGATCTCCGCGCCCACGAAGGGAACCCCGGCCAAAAAGCGAGGGAGCTGGCGTAGCACGATCACCGCGCCAATGCCGATCAGAATGGTCAGCCAGATGTCGGGGGCGAGGATGGCGGAGACGTCCACGGCGATGATCCCGGCTGGAGGCGAGGCAAAGGCGCTTCGGGGACGTAGACAAGCCGGCGCTCGCTGTCAAGACAACCAGGCCGTGAACAGCCGTTCTCTTTATGGCTTGGCGCTTTTCGGGGCCGAGACCGATGGCCGGGAAAACGCCAGTTCAACACGGTCAAGAGGAGCTCGCCAAGATCGCAAGTGGGTATTTTAACAATTTATGGGAGGTTGGGAGGAGGTGAAGGCGATGAAAGCCCCCGCTCATGGCGGCAGAGTCCATCCCCACCCCAGCCGTCCTTTTTGAAAGGCTATCATGTTCACACGTCTTTTCCCGCCGGGCCGGACCGCTCGGGATTTGCTCTAGTGACTGGCGCGCCAGTCGGCCGGGCGGTCAAAG
>JANQGN010000411.1 GCA_028277295.1 Rhodospira sp. | reverse complement strand
CGGCGCCAAGTCCACCGGCGCCGACGTGCTGGAGGACCTGGCCGCCCAGGGCCACGACCTGCCGGCCCGGGTGCTCGACTGGCGCCAGTTCGCCAAGCTGAAAAGCACCTACACCGATGCCCTGGTGACCGACATCAACCCCCACACCGGCCGGGTACACACCACCTTCGGGCTGACCGGCACGTCCACCGGGCGGCTGTCGTCCAACGACCCCAACCTGCAGAACATCCCCATCCGCACCGACGAGGGCCGGCGCATCCGCGAGGCCTTCATCGCCGAACCCGGGCATCTGCTGATCAGCGCCGATTACTCCCAGATCGAGCTGCGCCTGGTGGCCCATGTGGCCGGCATCGCGGCCCTGAAGGACGCCTTCCATCATGGCGCCGACATCCACGCCATCACCGCCAGCCGCATGTTCGGTGCCCCCGTCGAGGGCATGGACCCCATGCTGCGGCGCCGCGCCAAGGCCATCAACTTCGGCATCATCTATGGGATCTCGGCCTTCGGACTGGCCCGGCAACTGTCCATCGCCCGGGGCGACGCCCAGGCGTTCATCGACGCCTATTTCAAGGAGTTCCCGGAGATCCTGACCTACATGGAGGCCACCAGGGCGGAGGCCCGCCAGCACGGCTTCGTCCGCACCCTGTTCGGCCGCAAGTGCTGGACGCCCGGGATCACCGACAAGAACCCGAACATGAAGGGCCTGGCCGAGCGCGCGGCCATCAACGCGCCCATCCAGGGGGGCGCCGCCGACATCATCAAGCGCGCCATGATCCGCCTGCCCCCGGCCCTGGCCGGGGCCGGGCTGTCGGCGCGGCTGCTGCTCCAGGTGCACGATGAACTGATCCTGGAGGCGCCCGAGACCGAGGCCGAAAGAACCGTCGAGATCGCCCGGACGGTCATGGCCGGCGCCGCCGCGCTCTCGGTGCCCCTGGTGGTGGACACCGGCATCGCGCCCACCTGGGCCGAGGCACATTGAGGGGGGTGGATCACGGCAGCAGTAGGGTGCGCTCGACCGCCTCGACAGAGGCGGGCAGCGCACCACCTCGTGGTGGGATGGTGCGCAGCGCCTGACGGCGCGAGCGCACCCTACAATGGACGACCATCGGTCAAGTCAGTCATGACATCTCCCCCACGCCGCCGAAGCGCCGGGCGATCAGGGTAAACAGGGCGTCCAGGCCCTGGGCGGCGCCGCCCTCGGGCCGGCCGGGCCGGGCCTTGGGCGCCCAGGCGAACAGGTCCAGGTGCGCCCAGGGGGTTTCGGGCGAGACGAACTCGGCCAGGAACAGCGCGGCCGTGATGGCCCCGGCGTGGGGACTGCTGCCGGTGCTGCTCAGGTCGGCCACCGGGCTGTCGAGCAGCGCCCGATAGCCGGCGTGCAGTGGCAGGCGCCAGAGCGGCTCCCCGGTGGCCTCCCCGGCGGCCAGCAGGTCGGCGGCCAGGGCCTCATCGCGGCAGAACAGCGCCGGGACGTCCGGCCCCAGGGCCACCCGCGCCGCGCCGGTCAGGGTCGCCAGGTCCAGCAGCAGGGCGGGCCTTTCGGCGTCCGCCTCGGTCAGGGCGTCGGCGAGGACAAGGCGGCCCTCGGCGTCGGTGTTACCCACCTCCACGGTCAGGCCCTTGCGGGTGGTCAGCACGTCCAGGGGCCGGAAACTGTCGCCGGACACGGCGTTCTCCACCGCCGGGATCAGCACCCGCAGGCGTACCGGCAGCCCGGCCGCCATGATCGCATGGGCCAGCCCCAGGGCGTGGGCGGCCCCGCCCATGTCCTTTTTCATGAGCTGCATATTACCCGCCGGCTTCAGGTCCAGGCCGCCGGTGTCGAACACCACGCCCTTGCCCACCAGGGTCACGCGCGGGTGGGCCTCGTCGCCCCAGCGCAGGTCCAGCAGACGCGGCGCGCGGGCGCTGGCGCGGCCAACGGCATGCACGGCGGGCCAGGTCTCGGCGAGAAGCGCGTCGCCGACGACGTCGGTCAAGGTGCCGCCATGCCGCTCGGCCAGGGCGCGGGCCACGGCGGCCAGGTCGGCCGGCCCCATGTCGGCGGCCGGGGTGTTGACCAGGTCGCGGGTCAGGGTGATGGCGGTCACGCGACGCGCCACGGCGGCGCGGTCGACACCAGCCGGCCAGGCCAGGCGGGCCGGCGGATCGGCCGGCGCCCGGGTGCGGTAGCGATCGAAGCGGTGCGCCCCCAGCGCCCAGGCCACGGCGGCCGCCTCGGCGAAACCAGGGGCCTTGGTGGCGGGGGTATCGGCCAGGGCATAGATCCCCTGGGAAAGCGCCGTGGGCGGGCCGGCCAGCGCCCACCGGTCGGGCGCCTCGCCCAGCCCCACCAGCGCGCCCGAGGGCGCGCCGTCCTCCCCGGGCAGAAGACAGGTCTCGCCCGCCCGGGCGCGGAACCCGGCGGAGGCGACCCAGGCGATCACGGGCGGCGGCTGGGCCTCGCGCCAGGCCGCCAGATCCCCGGGCCGCAGGCAGCTCAGGGGAACGGCCCCGGCGGCCTCCTCCACCAGGGTCCCCAGACAGGGCGGGTCCAGGAGGGTGGCCAGGGAAGAGACGGCGGCGGAATCGGCGGTCATCACGGGAGGCTCCGAACCAAACGAGGGTCTCCCGTCCTAGACCCGTGCCGCGCCCCTTGCAAGGGTGAGGGCGTCCCCGCTCAGGGCAGCGAGCTCAGGTTAACGGACAGAGGCGCGCGAGACGATGGAGGTCCCTCGGCTCGCTCCGCTCGCTCGGGATGAGGCTATCTTAAATATATTAGCCTCATCCTGAGCGCCTGAAAGGTGCGAAGGATCTCCATCGGAGTCCCGTGACCCTCGCCCTTTTTAACCTGAGCCTGTTGCCCTGCGTCCCCGCTTACCGTCCCGGGTGCGATGCGAATGCCTTCCCATCATCCCGAAGCACCACGTAGATGGCCGGGATCACCAGCAGGGTGAGCGCCGTCGACGACGCCAGGCCGAACACCAGCGACAGCGCCAGCCCCTGGAAGATCGGGTCGGCCAGGATGAAGGCGCCGCCGATCATGGCCGCCAACGCGGTGAGCAGGATCGGCTTGAAGCGAACGGCGCCGGCGTCCAGCAGGGCTTCGCGCAGGCACGAGGCGCTTGGCTGGCGGTGCTTGATGAAGTCCACCAGCAGGATGGAGTTGCGCACGATGATCCCGGCCAGGGCGATGAAGCCGATCATGGAGGTGGCGGTGAACGGCGCGTCGAACAGCCAGTGGCCCGAGACGATGCCGATCAGGGTCAGCGGCACGGGAACCAGGATCAGCAGCGGCACCTTGAAGGACCCGAACTGAGCCACGACGAGCAGGTAGATCCCCAGGATGGCCACCCCGAAGGCCGCGCCCATGTCGCGGAAGGTGACGTAGGTGATTTCCCACTCCCCGTCCCACAACAGGGTGGGCGCGCCATCGTCCTCGGGCTGGCCGTGCAGGCGAATGGTGGGCGCCGGCAGGCCCAGGGCGTCCCAGTCGGTGGCGGCGACGCGCTCCTGGACCGCCAGCATGCCGTAGATGGGCGCCTCGAAGCGGCCGGCCAGGTCGGCCATGACCATCTCGACGAAATGGCCATCGCGGCGGAACAGGGTATGGGAGGTCTGCTCCCGGACCTCGGTGACCACGTCGCCCAGTTCGACGATGCCGTCCAGGCCAGGGACCGGGGTGCTCATCCAGGTCTCGCCGGGGGTAAGGCCGGACCGGGGCAGGCGCACGGCGATCTCGATGGGGTCGATGCCGTGGCCGCGATGAGAGTAGCCGACCGACACCCCGCCCAGCAGGGCCGTCAGGGTGTCGTAGACCGCCTCCTCCTCGACCCGGTGATACTCCAGGGCCTGCTGGTCGATGGCCAGGCGCAGGCGGTCTGTCGGGTTGCCCCAGGAGTCATCCACATCGACGATGAAGTCCACCTCCCGGAAGATCGCCTTGACCTGCTCGGCGACGGCGCGGCGGGTCTCGGCGTCGGGGCCATAGATCTCCGCCAGCAGGGTGGCCAGCACCGGCGGTCCCGGCGGCACCTCCACCACCGAGAGGGCCGCGCCCTCGGGCAGGGGCAGGCCGGCCAGCCGCGCCCGCACGTCGAGCGCGATGGCGTGGCTGGCCCGGTCGCGGTGATGCTTGGGGGCCAGGTTCACTTGCAGATCGCCCATATTGGGCGCCGCCCGTAGATAGGCATGCCGCACCAGGCCGTTGAAATTGAAGGGCGCCGCCGTCCCCGCATGAAGCTGAAGGGAGGTCAGCTCCGGCAGGTCGGCCAGCCGCCGGGCGGCGTCCATCAGCACCCGCTCGGTCTCCTCCAGGGAGGCGCCGTCGGGCAGGGTAAGCACCACCTGAAGCTCGGATTTGTTGTCGAAGGGCAGCAGCTTGACGGTCACATCCTGGGTGTAGAAGGGCAGGCAGGCGGCCACCGTGCCCACGCCCACGGCGATCAGGAACAGCCAGGCGCGCAGCCGGCCCTTGAGCAGCGGCCCGGCCACGCGCCGGTACAGGCGGCCCAGCCGTCCTTCCTCGTCATGGCCGCGCCCGCCGGAGTCGGCCATCCGTCCGGCGCGCCGGCCGGCGACCTTCACCAGCAGCCAGGGCGTCAGGATCACGGCCACGAAGAACGAGAAGATCATGGCCGCCGATGCGTTGGCGGGAATGGGGCTCATGTAAGGCCCCATCAGGCCAGAGACGAACATCATCGGCAGCAGGGCGGCGACGATGGTCAGGGTGGCGACGATGGTCGGGTTGCCCACCTCGGCGACGCCCTCGATGGCCTTTTGTAAG
>JANQGN010000303.1 GCA_028277295.1 Rhodospira sp. | reverse complement strand
CTGGCCCCTGGCGCGGCGCCGCCACGCCGGGGGTCAGGGCGATCGATCCGGGCACGACGAGCCGGGTTCGCCAACCACGCCGTCAGGAGAAACATACGTACCCCGGCATTCCGGTTCGGTGCCGGGGGAGCAGAGGAGGTCTGCGCGGAGAGTTTCAACTCGTATTGGGTTGCCAAACGAGAAGTGCTCCAGCAGGTCATCCCAATGCGGCGGCAACTCTGCCCAGCACGACCAGACGTGCAAGGGACGCCCTGTGTTTGCATCCGCCGGCAGTTTCGTGTCATCGCTCCCGAGGACCGTGTTTAACTGGTTCTGGGTGAGGCCAAGGGATCCGGTGATGTCCGCACCATGAATCAAGGCATGTGCTAGAGTAGCTCCCTGAAGGCTCGCGCCTTTTAGGCGTGCATCCTTGAGGTTGGCGTCTTCTAGGTGCGCGAACCGAAGATCTGCGTCCTCTAGGTGTGCGTGACGGAGATTTGCACTTCCTAGGTGTACACTTCGAAGATCCGCGCCCTCTAGGTGCGCGCCCCCAAGGTCCGCCCTTTTTAGGTGGGCCAACCGAAGAACTGCCCTTTTTAGGTGCGCAAACCGAAGGTCCGCACCATATAGCTGGGATCCTCGAAGGTTTGTGCTCTCTAGGTGTGCCCCCCAAAGAACCGCGCCCTGCAGCTTTGCTCTCAGAAGATCCGCGCCCTCTAGGTGCGCACCCCCAAGGTCAGCCGCTTCTAGGTGTGAGAACTGAAGGGCTGCTCTTTTTAGGTGTGCAAACTGAAGAGTCGCCCCTTCAAGGCTTGCTCTTCGAAGGCCTGCGCCTTCTAGGTGTGCCCCCAGAAGATCTGCGTTGGCTAGGAAGGCTCCGTTTGCCTTGGCAATGCGCAAGTCCCGCCCTCTCAGGTCGAGGGGCGACAGGGCGTCCAACTGACTTTGCCGTTCCTCGTTCCATGCCTCCAGAAACCCTTCATCCTGCTGCGCAAAGAATCGCGCACACCGCAGCACTTTGGGCGCCTCCGTTGCTTCGAACCCGGGCATGTGAGGGATGTGTGGCGCCGTATCGCACCAGGCGACTCGTTGGGCGTTCAGCGATGTCCTGTCGATGGCATCCTCGACGCCGGTTTCGGAGCAAACGGACCGCGGTACATCCTGCTGCGCGCACCACTCGGCCCGGAACCGGCGTTGCGCGACAACGCGGGAGCGCCAGTCGCTTGGCTTGGGCACCAACTCCACCTCGGTTAGGTCGGCCGAAGAAAGTTCCGCGCCGAGACGACGGATCCATGTTTCAAGCCAGGCGGTTTGCGCGTCGCGCGCCGATTGGGCCACCGATCCATCATTCGCGACCTCGTCCTCGAACCGCGGTCCCGTCCACGCCTCCATCGTGTCGAAGGCCGCGTTGACGCGGGGATCGGTCGGAAACCCGAACTGGGACCACGCCGCGCCGTAAAACAGCACCACCACAGCGACCAGACCGGCCAGCGCTTTCCGCCACATCGGCCGCCATGGTCGAGCATGCTCCTTTTCAAGGGGAATGACCTGCCGGAATGTCACGGCACTGGAGACGCCGACGAACAGGCTCACCAGGACGCATAGGCTGATCAGCAGGGTCATCCCGAGTTCGTGCGCCGGCATGGAGCGCAGCCAGAACCCGACCAGCACCACCGGTCCCGCGAGCCAGACCAGGGCGATGGTCACGAGATTGGCGAGCCAGCGCAGTGGTTGTGTCCGAAAGGGTTTGTCTCGCCGCGTGCGCAGCGCCAGGTCGTTGACCGGCCAGGGGTCTCCCCGCTCGCCCAGGGGCTTGCCGTCGATCTCCGTCGGCGCCCTGGCCAGCGCGTGCCACAGGCTCATCAGGTGCAGATGCAGGTAGACATACAGTACCGCGCCCAGCAGCGGGGCGGTCCAGAAGAAGGTCAGGGTGGGAATGGACACCCCCACCAGGGGCAACTGGATCTGGCGGGTGCTCACGAAGAAATCGGCGTCCTCGACCCCCATCAGGGTAACACCGACGAAGGCCAGGTAGGCCAGCAGGCCAAACTGGCCAGCTAAGCGATTATGGAGATCGCGAGATTGGGTCTCGATCTGCGCCAGCGTGCGCTCGCCCTCATGGGGCTGGATGGGCACCCTGGCCGGCGTGCGCAGGCGCTTGCGAAACGAATGAATGCCCCGTCGACTCCTCCCGGTCATGGCTCGCCCCCGCCGTGTCCCCACGAGAGCAAGGGTCTCTCACCCGGCACCCGCGGTCAAGACGGGCGCGCGGTCTTCTATACCCTGTTTGCGTTATACGGCGGCCATGTGTCTGGGTCTTCACGGGGCGACAGAGTTGGCCTGATCCCTCAGAGCCCGTCCGGAGAGTTTCTGGAGCCTCAATATAGTGTGTGCCCGTGTTCGGGTCGCATACCGTATGTGGCGTTTTGAAAGGCTTTCCGGACAGACACTCAGGCCTGAGACCGCGATGGGTTGGCCCATTCCGTAGGGTGCGCTCGCACCCCCGCCCCCTTCGCTTGCATCGTGGGCGGGGTGTTGGGTGTCACCGCGTCCCTTTGGGACACGATGGGGGGCAGCGCACCATCGAGCCGAGAGGCGGTGCGCTGCCAGCCGCTTACGCGGCCGTCGAGCACACCCTACGCGGTCCCGCGTCGTGCGGTGGGTGAGTCCCAGCGCCCCGGACCGACTACCCCGCCATCAGCCCCGGCAACCAGCCCTCGTGCGCGGCGCGCAGGGTGGCGAGGGGCACGCTGTCCCCGCCGATGGTCAGCGAAGCGCCGCCGGTGGTGCCGATGCGCCGGGCGGTCTCGCCCAGCTCCGCCAGCAGGGCGTCGGCCTCGGACTCGGGCACCGTGACCACGTAGCGGCCCTGGTCCTCGCCGAACAGGGCGGCGGGGCTGGCGTCGACGGACAGGGTGGCGCCGATGTCCCCGGCCAGCGCCATCTCGGCCACCGCCACCAGCAGGCCGCCGTCGGACACGTCATGGCAGGCGCTCACCCGCCCGGCCTGGATCAGGCCGCGCACCCGGTCTCCCGTGCGGCGCTCGGCCACCAGGTCCACGGGGGGCGGCGCGCCCTCTTCCCGGCCGGCGATGTCGCGCAGGTACAGGCTCTGGCCGAGCCATCCCTCTCCCTGGGTCTCGCCGAGCACCAGGATCGCCGCGCCCTCGGCCTTGAGCGCCACCGAGGCCATGCGGTCCAGGTCGTCGATCACGCCCACGCCGCCGATGGTCGGGGTGGGCGGGATGGCCTGGCCCTCGGTCTCGTTGTAGAGGCTGACGTTGCCGGACACGACCGGGAAGTCCAGCGCCCGGCAGGCTTCGGCGATGCCCTGACAGGCGCCGACAACCTGGCCCATGATCGCCGGCCTCTCGGGGTTGCCGAAGTTCAGGTTGTCGGTGAGGGCCAGGGGGCGGGCGCCGCTGGCGGTCAGGTTCCGCCAGGCCTCGGCCACCGCCTGGCGGCCGCCCATGACCGGGTCGGCCTGGACATAGCGCGGCGTGCAGTCGGTGGTCATGGCCAGGCCACGCGCAGTTCCGTGGATGCGCACCACGGCGGCGTCGCCGCCCGGGCGCTGCACCGTGTCGCCCATGACCATGTGGTCGTACTGCTCCCAGATCCAGCGCCGGCTGGCCAGGTCCGGGCAGCCCATCAGGGCGGCCAGGGCCTCGGTCCAGGGC
>JANQGN010000219.1 GCA_028277295.1 Rhodospira sp. | reverse complement strand
AGCCCGCCTCGATCATTTGGCGCATGGTGAAGGTCGGCATGACCATGATGCGTGAGTCCTTGCGTTTTCCGGTTGATCCGCCGCGGGCACGTGAGCCGGAACGCAGGGGACGACCTCTTGACGATCGGAGTCCACCGTGCGCCGCCGACACCGGATCGACCCCGCGTCGCGCCGTCCGAAGACAGCCCAATGCCGAGGCCGCGAGTCCCGCGTGTGGGTTGGCGGGGCGGGTTCTACCCCCTCACAGGGGCCTTGACAAGACCAAAGGCCGGTGTTTCCGGATCAGCCCACGCCCGCCGCGCCTCCGACCGCGTCGATGCGCAGCACCGCCTGCTTGGCGAAGGGGCTCACCCCCAGGACCGAGGCCCGCCACCGATATCGCGCGGCCGCATCGTGAAAGGCGCGGAACTCATCCTCCTGCCAGCCCGGGTTGATCAGGAACTCGTCGAAGGCCAGAACCGAACCCGGCACGACGCGCGGCGCGAGAACGCGCAGAACGTCGGCCGCCGAGTCGTAGAGGTCGCAGTCCACGTTGGCGAAACGCACGGGCTGGTCCGGATGGGCGGCCAGCATTCCTGGCAGGGTCTCGGCGAACAGGCCCGCATGCAGGGTCACACCGTCCGGCATCCACGGCAACCGCCCGCCAGTGGAATAGAGGCCCGGCGCATGCCCGTGCCAGGCACCGGGCAGGCCGGTGAACGTGTCAAAGCCGTGCACCGGCTGGCCGGCGCGGGCGGCGATGGCCCTGAGGGAATGGCCGAAGCGTACACCGAACTCCAGCACTAGCCCAGAGAGCCGCGCCCGATCCAGGGCAAAGGCCAGGCCGGCGATGGTGGTGCCGAGCAGCCGGGCGCCCGCCGCCAGGTGGGGGCGAAGCCAGACGGCGCTGTCGAGCAGCGGGGCCGCGTCCCCGCTCGCGGCCAGCCGTGACAGATGCTCCTCGGCCTCGGCCTGCGCCCCCCGCGCCATCGCCAGGGCCGCCGCTTGCAGGCGGGCCAGGCGATGCGTGGGCACCGCCGCCAGGGACTCCATGATCGCCGCCTCGGCGGCGGCTGGTCCCTCCCGATCCAGCACAAGGGCATGGCGGTTGTAGTGCACCTCGGCCCGCTCATCGGCGCCAGCATGCGCCAGCGCCTTGTCGAACAGGGCGAGGGCCTCGACGGGCCGGTCCATGTCCGTGAGCGCGTTGCCCAGGTTGTTGAGCGCCGCCACCGCGTTCGGCGCCCGCGCCAGCGCCCGCCGATAGTGCCGTTCCGCCGTCTCCAGATCACCCAGGTCCTGGCACAGGGTCGCCAGGTTCACCCGCGCCGGCACCCCTTCGGGGCAGGCGTGGCAGGCCCGTTCGAGCCACGCCCGCGCCGACCCCACGTGTCCCGACTGACGCTGGGTCAGGCCCAGGAAGTTCAGGGCATCGGGATCGGCGGGGTTCTCGGCCAACACGGCCCGATAGCCGGCGGCGGCGGCGGCGATGTCTCCGTCCCGGTGCGCGCGCAACGCCGTATCCAGACGGTCAACACCCTGATTGATCGTTTCGGATCGCATCCACACCCTTCCTTGCCTGGTGGCTCCCACGCCTTGGCTCCGGGCCTTACGGCGCGTCAAGCGCATTATTAAGCGTCTTGGATATTTCGCTTGGGGGGCCGTAACACATGCGCGCATCATGGTCTCCCTGGGAAATTTTCCGGTCGGCGCTCGGCCGGACCACCGTCAGGGCGGCCGGTCGTCACGGCCATCGCGGGAGGACCTGCGACCCATGCGCGCGTTCGTGTTCCTGGTCATGGCCTGCCTGGTCGGGCTCTCCCCGGGGCTGAGTCGGGCGGCGGCGTCGGATAACTCGTTCCGACCAGCCTTGTTGTTCGACGTGGACCAGCCGATTCCGGACTCCGGACAGAGCTTCCAGGCCATGGCCGCCGCGGGCGCGCGCGCCTTTACATCGTTGACCGGCCGGCCGGTGGCCGAGATCGTGCGTTCCATCACTGATCGGCCAGACCTGGACAGCCCCGAGGCGACAACGCGCTTCGCGCTGTCCGAGGGGTATACCGCCCTGATCGGCGTGGGCTTTCCCTTCGCCCCCGTGTTCGAAGCCCTGGCCCCGCTGCATCCCCATGTCCGCTTCGTGCTCGTGGACGCGGTGATCACCGGTGACAACGTGCAGTCGGTGGTGTTTCGCGAGGAGGAAGGCGCCTTCCTGATGGGGGTCATGGCCGCCAGCAGCACGACCCGCGACCACATTGGCTTTGTCGGCGGCTGGGACTCGCCCCTGATCCGCCGCTTTGCCTGCGGCTACATCACGGGCGCCCGCACCATCAAGCCCACCCTGACCATCGACGTGGGAATGGCCGGTTGGGACCCCTCGGCCTTCAAGGCGCCGGAGACCGGATACCGCCTGGCCCGTCACCAGTACGCCAGGGGCGCCGACATCATCTTCCACGCCGCGGGCGACACTGGCGCGGGCGTCATACGCGCCGCCGCCGAGGCCGAGGGGCGCCTGGCCATCGGCGTGGACTACAATCAGAACGGCGAAGCCCCGGGCCACGTTCTCACGTCGATGCTCAAGCGCCTGGACATCGCCGTGTTCTCGGCCCTGAAATCCCTCGCCGCCGGCACCTGGACCCCGGGAACCCACGGTCTCGGCGTGGCGGCGGGCGGTGTCGGCTGGGCCCTCGACGAGCATAATGTTCACCTTCTCTCGGAAGACACCTATCGCGCCGTGGAGGATGCCGAGTTTGACATCCGCGTCGGTCGCACACGCGCCACCGTGTACGACGATGCCACCGGATGCCCGGGCCACGACTTCGGGCCGTACATGCCCGGGGAATGATCGGACCGGAGGGAACGGCGGGAAACGGCTGATGCGCACCACGGTCTCAAATTCGCTGCGCATTTCCATGGTAGGGATGCTCGTCCTTATCCTTGTGTCATCGGGTCTGTCGGCGCTGTCGTTCCAACAGATGACCGCGCGCGTCACCGTGGTGACCCACGATGTCCTGCCAACCTTCAAGCAGGCGGACATCATCAAGGACCTGGCCCGCACCATCGAGCGTATCGCCCACCGCATCCCCAACACCACCGGCGCCTTCGAGCTGGAAACCCTGATGTTCCAGATCCGCGCCCGGACCAACGCGTTGCGCGCGGCCATCGACGCCCTGGATGGCGGCCTAGTGGCGCCGGCGGAAAAGGACGCCGCCCGGCGGGACCTGGTGCTGGTGGAGGCGGCGATCGGCCACCTGCATGGCTTGATGGTCGCCCGCGAGGCCCAGCATACGAGCGTTCGGGCGGCGATCACCGCCTTGAGCGAGGCGCGCGGCCGGTTGCGGCGCGCGGCCATCGCCGCGTACGGCCCTGAAACCGCCGCGCGGGATGCAGTCGAGCCCGGTGGCGCCCCCCGAGAGGCGCGGCCAACCCATACGCCCGCCCCTCCGCGCATGGTCGATCTGCTTCGCCTCGTGGATCTGGCCGATATGGCGATGCTCGACCCAAGCCCGGCCAAGGTGGTGATGCATCGCCAGCGCTTCGAGCGCACGCTTGACCAACTCCTCGCCAATCCAGGCCTGCAGGAAGACGTCACCGCGGCCCTGATGTCCGCGCGGGAGCGTTTGCGGCCGGTGTTCGACGCCCGCCTGGACACCCTTCACCTGGACCTGCGCGTTCGCGTCGCCGTCGATCGCCTGGTCACCCTGGATCGACTCATCGCCCGCGTCAATGCCCTGACCAGCCGCATCGGCGACCACACCCGCGTCGCCATCGACCGCGTCGAACGCACCGCCATGACCCGCTCGCCGGTGCTGCTGATCGCGGCGTTGCTGTCGATCCTGCTGGCCATGGTGGCCCTGGTTTATGTGAACACCCGGGTTGTCGGACGCATGCGCCGCGTGCGCGCGGTCATGCAAGACCACGTGAAGGGCCGGCGGCCGCCCCTGGACGTGGGCGGCAGCGACGAAATCACCGACATGGCCCACAGTTTCCGGCACTTCGTGGAGGCGGTGGACGAGCAGACCGCGGAGGTGCAGCGCCAGCGCGACCTGATCAAGGCGGTGCTGGACAGCATGACGGTCGGCGTCGCCGCCTTCGATAAGGACTTGAGGCTGATCGCCTGGAACCAGCAATTCCTGGACATCCGGGACTATCCGGCGGACCTCGCGCGTGACGGCGCCGACTACACCGCCTTCATGGCCCACGATGTGGCGCGTCAGGAGTTCGGCGCGGGTGATCCCGACGTGATTCTCGACAGAAAGCTCGCCGAGGCCCGGCGCTTCGAGCCCCACGCCTCGGAACGTCGGCGCCCCGACGGGACCTACATCGAGATGCGCCGCGGCATCATCGACGGCGGGGGCTTCGTCTCCATTTTCGCCGACATCACCGACCGCAAGACAACCGAGGACGCGCTCACCCGGGCCCTGGAGGACAACCAGCGGCAAACCGAACGCTTCCGCAACCTGACCGCCAACCTGCCGGCGATGGTGGTTCAGTTCGAGATGCGCGACGACGGTCGTCCCAGGATCGTCTATGCCAGCCCGGACATGCGGGCCGTCTTCGGCTTCTCCGGCGACCGGCTCGCGGAGGACGACACGCGCCGCTTCCTTGAGCGGGTCCAGGCGCACGACCGGCCGGCGCTGGAGGCGGCGTTCCGCGAACTGCTGACCACCGAGGACGTGCTCCACCAGACCTTCCGGGTGCGCGACACCAATGGGCACGTTCGCTGGCTGGAAGCGGCCGCGCGTGGCTACCGCCCCGGGGACGGTCGGCGGGTGTGGGATGGCGTGCTGCTGGACATAACCCAGCGCAAGCTGGCCGAGGATGCCTTGCGCCGCAACGAGGAGACCCTGCGGGCGATCCTGGATTCCTCTCCGGTCGGCGCCAGCATCGTTCAGCCCAATGGCTTCATGTCCTTCGCCAACGCCGCCATGGCCGCGCTTCTCGGTCTGAGCCAGGCCGAGCTGATGGCCCGCCCCACCAGCGACCACTATCAGGACGCCGCCGACGAGCAGGGATTGCTGGATCGCCTGCGCGGCGGCGACGCCATCCTCAACGAGGAAGTCACCCTGCGCCGCCAGGACGGCAGCCCGGCGCACGTGCTGCTGACGCTGATCCCGGCGGGCGAATGGGGCAGCCATTTCGGCTGGATCTACGACATCACCGAACGCAAGGCGGCTGAACAGGCCGTGCGCAACAAAGAAGAACGGCTGCGCGCCATCCTCGAGTCCTCTCCGGTCGGGGCCACGGTGGTCAGCCTGGACGGCACGCTGTCGTTCGCCAACGCCGCCGCCGCGACCATGCTTGGCCTGACACAGGACGACCTTCTCGCCACGGACGCCCGCGACATTTACCTCAACCCCGCCGACCGCGATGTCATCATTGAGCGCCTCATCCACGGCGAGATCGTCCGCAACGAGGACGTGGTGCTCAAGCACCGCGACGGCCAGCCGGTCAATACCCTGCTGACCCTCGTTCCGACCCCCGATGGCGAGGGCTACTTTGGGTGGATCTACGACATCACGGAACGCAAAATGGCCGAGGACGAAGTGAAGGCGAAGATGGAGGAGTTGGAGCAGTTCAGCCGGATCGCCGTCGGCCGCGAGTTGCGCATGATCGGCCTGAAGCGGGAAGTCAACGCCCTGAGTGCCCGCCTGGGCAGGGGCACCCCGTATGAAATCGCCGAGTAAGGTGTCGCCACCATGGGCAATGGGCAATGAGCGGGCTGGCGAATAAGACAATGCGCGGGCGCCCGTCACTGATCGGGCTGGCGTCGACCGCCTTCCTGGGCGTGGCGCTGATGGGCATCCTGCTGACCGGCGGCATGAAGATCGTCAGGGAACTCGCGGCACAGGAGAAGGAGATCGCGCGCGCTCAAGCCGAGTTCCACGAAAGCCAACGCAAACACGTTCGCGACGCCGTTCTGGAAATTGCCCGTGGTCTGCGCAATAGCCGCGATCGGGCCGAACAGCGGGTCAAGACCCTGGTCCGTTCCCGGACAGAGGAGGCGGTTGTCCTCGCCACCCACCTTTACGAGACGTACAAGGACAGTCTGCATCAAGAGGCACTCAAGGACCTGGTGCGCGAAGCCTTGCGGCCGATCCGCTTCAACAACGGTCGGGGATACATCTACGCCGTGGCCACCAATGGAATCCACGAAGTAGCCCCGACACAACCTCATCTGGAGGGAACGTTGCTGCGGGATCGCAGCGGCTCGCCACATGACATTGTCGTGCGCGAGATGATTGACCTGGGTGCCATGATCCAGGAGGGCTTCTACCGATACCCGTGGCCCCACCCGGACAAGCCACCTCACCAGACGTTCGAGAAAATCGCCTACCTCAAGCTTTTCTCCCCGTTCAGCTGGGTCATCGGCACCGGCGAGTATTTGGTCGACAGGGATGTCGACATCCAACAGCGGATCCTGGACGACATTCGCCGGTTCAAACGGCCCGGCGTCGATGACGCCTTCGTGATCCGCTGGGACGGCGTATCGCTGGCGGGACCGGCCCAAGGCGCCAACATCCTCTCCCTCGAGGACGTCAACGGCTTTCGCTTTGTGGACGGGGTGATCCGCGTCGCAAAGGAGGGCGGCGGCTTCCTGCACTATGATCTGGGCGCGGCCTCGCCCTTCGGCGCGGGCCTGCACCTGGCCTACGTCCAGGGCGTTCCGGACTGGGGCTGGTCCGTGGGCGCCACCGTCGCCATCGATGCCGTGAACAGCCAGTTGGACGCCATCCGCGCCGAGGCCAGCGCCAACGTCTGGGCAGCCATCGTGCAAACCTCGTTGCTGATGCTGGTCATGTCCGCCGCCGCCGCCGCCCTGGTGTGGCGCGGCCGGGCGCTCATGCTGCGCAACATGGACCTGTTCCTGACCTTCTTTCAGGACGCGTCCCGCATGGCCAATCCCATCGACCTTTCGCGTGTCTCGTTCTCCGAGTTCACCGCTCTGGCGCGCTCGGCCAATGCCATGATCGAAACCCTGGACCGAACCCAGGCCCATTTACGCGAAAGCCAGGAACGCTTTGAACTGGCGGTGCGCGGCAGCGGTGACGCCTTGTGGCTGTACGACACCCGAACAGGCGTCAACTGGCTGTCTCCGCGATACATGGACATGCTGGGGTATCGTCCGGGCGACAGACCAGACACGTTCGAGGCCGCCGAAAGCCTGATGCATCCCGATGATCGCCAGAAGGTCCGTGACGCCTTCTACGCGCACCTTCAGACGGACGTGCCCTATGAAGTGACGTATCGCGTGCTGAGCAAGTCCGGTGTGTATCGATGGATGCGCAGCCGCGCTGGCTCCGTGCGCGACCTAGAGGGTTGCGCGATCAGCACCGGCGGCTCCACGTCCGACATCACCGAACGCAAGCAAGCCGATGACCGCCTGCGGTTCACCCAGAAGGCCATGGACAACGCCATCGATGGCATCCTGTGGATCCGGATCGACACCGGCCGCCTGGCGTATGTCAACAACTCCATCTGCCGCCGCCTGGGATACGACCGCGAGGAGATGCGGGCCCTGCGGGCGAGCGACCTGGACGACAGCCTGACGCCGGCTCGCCTGCGGGAACTGCACGAGGCCCTGGGCGCGACCCCGTCGATGACGCGCGAGCGACGCCAACGAACCCGGGATGGCGACTGGCTGGACCTGGAGATCACCCTCTCCCGCGCCCGGCGCGGCGACGCGGATCTGCTGATGGTCTGGGCGCGCGACGTCAGCGCCCTCGCCGCCCAGACCCGCAACTTCGTGGCCCTACTGGAGAACACCCGCGACTTCGTGCTCATCAAGGACACCGAGCACCGCTATCAGGCGGCGAGTCAGGCCCTGGCCACCTTCACGGGGCACGGGTCGTGGCGTGACCTGCTGGGCCGCACCGACGGCGACCTGATGCCCGACGAGCGGGCGCGGGTCACCCTCGCCGAGGAACGCACGCTGCTGGACGGCGAACAGCCGTCGCTGGACGCGGTGCAGCCGTGGACCGGTGTCGATGGCGAGGTCCGCTGGATGGACATCACGAAGCAGCCGATCCGCGACGGCAACGGCACCATCGTCGGCCTGTTCGGCATCTGCCGCGACATCACCGGGCGCAAGCAGTCCGAGGAGCAGTTGCGGCGCGGCCGACAGCTTCTTGAAGGTGTGCTGGAGAATAGCCCCGCGCTGATCTACGCCAAGGACCGGCAGGGCCGCTACATGTTCGTCAACCGGCAATGGGAAAAGCGCTTCGGCCGCTCCCGCGAGCGGGTCATCGGCCGCACCGACATGGACCTGTTTCCGGACGACCTGGCCCGCCAGTACCGGGACAATGATCTCACCGTGATGACCACCAACCGGCCGCTGGCGCAGGAGGAGATCCTCCGCGACGGCGAGGGCGAGAACGCCACCGAGGCCGTGTTGCTGGCGCGCAAGGTGCCCTTGCCCGACCCCTCAGGCCAGGCGGAGGGGATTTGCGGCATCTCCACCGACATCACCGACCGAAAGGCCATGGAACGTGAGTTGTCGGCTCGCGTGGAGGAACTGGCCGAGGCCCGCCGCGCGGCGCTCAACATGATGTTCGACCTCGCGGAAGAGCGCAAACGCGCCGACGCCCTGCGCGAGCGCGCGGAGGCGGCCAACCGCTCCAAGTCCAGCTTCCTGGCCGCCATGAGCCACGAAATCCGCACGCCCATGAACGGCGTGGTGGGCATGATCGATCTGCTGCGGGAGACCCCGCTCACCGCCGATCAGCGGTCGATGATGAACACGGTTCGGGAATCCGCCTTCTCGCTGCTGCAAATCATCAACGATATCCTCGATCATTCGAAGATCGAGGCGGGCCGTCTGACGCTGGAATCAATCCCCATCTCGATCCGAGACACGTTCGAGGGCGTGGCCGAGACCCTGCTGGCCAATGCAGTGAAGAAGGATGTCCGGCTGTCCCTGTTCGTTGATCCGGCCATTCCGCCCCGGGTCCTGTCCGATCAGGTGCGGCTGCGGCAAATCCTGTTCAACCTGGCCGGCAACGCCATCAAGTTCACGCAGACCTGGGCCGAGCGCCAGGGGCTTGTGCACCTGAGCGCGACCCTGCTGGACCTCTCCGAGGACGGCGGCGTTCGCATCGCCTTCGCCATCCGCGACAATGGCATTGGCATGTCTCCCGAGACGGTGTCCAAGTTGTTCCAGCCCTTCACCCAGGCCGATCAGTCCACCACCCGCCGATTTGGCGGCACCGGCCTGGGCCTGTCCATCTGCCGCACGCTGACCGACATGATGGGCGGCGCCATCGCCGTCGAGAGCGCGGAAGGTCAGGGCTCCACTTTCACCGTGACCCTGCCCTTGTCGGTGGTCGAGGATGCCGCCGACGAAGACCCCGACCTGTCCGGCATCACCATCGCCTGCCTGGTGCGCGAGGAGGATGACGCGGCGGCCGTCGAGCGCTACTGTACGGCGCGCGGGGCCGAGGTGATCCGTCTTTGCGCGCTGGCCGACGCCACCAGCGAAGCGGAGCGGGTCGACGTTCTGGTGTTATCGGACGCTTGGGGACGGACGGCGCGGGAGATGACAATCGCCAGGGTCCGCGACCTGGCTCCGGCCACGCGCTTCGTGGTGCTGACCCATGACCGCTCCACCAGCCGGGGCATGATGGGGCCCGACGCCGTGGCCGTGGGCACGGGTCCAGTCCTGCGCTCCGCCTTCCTGAGGGCGGTGGCCGTGGCGGCCGGACGCGCCAGCCCGGACATGGATGACACCGGGCCACAGGTCAGGTCCGGGACGCCTGTGACCCCCAGCGTGGCCCCCACCGTGGAGGCGGCCCGCGCGGCCGGGCATCTGATCCTGGTGGCCGAGGACAACGTCACCAACCAGGACGTGATCCGCCGTCAGTTGACTCTGCTGGGATACGCCTGCGAGGTGGCTGGCGACGGCATCGAAGCCCTGGAGTGCATAAGGACGAGCCGCCACGCCATGCTGTTGACAGACTGCCATATGCCACGGATGGACGGGTTCGCCCTGACCGCCGCCGTGCGCGCCCTTGAGAAAGACCGCGCCCACGACAAGACCGCGCGCCTGCCCATCATCGCCATCACCGCCAATGTCCTTCAGGGCGAGGCCGACCGCTGCCTGGCGGCGGGCATGGACGACTATCTGCCCAAACCCCTGGAAATGGGCAAGCTGAAAGCCATGCTGGCCAAATGGATGCCGACCGGGGCGAAGGGCGCCGCCGCCGAGGGGCCTCTCCCCCTGCCGACGCCCGGTCGAGCACCGGTCCGGGCCCCCGCTCAGGCCGTCACACCACCGGCGACAAGGCCCGCCACGCCGCCGCCGCGCCCCCCCTCAGGGCCAACCCCGGCCGTGGATCGCACGACCCTGGTCACCGTGTTCGGCAATGACGAGGCCACCATTCGCGAGGTGCTGGCGGACTTCGTCGCACCGGCCCGCGATATCCTCGCCGAGCTTCAGGGCGCCGTGGCCCAGGGACAGGCGCAGGCCGCCGCCCAGGCCGCCCACAAACTCAAATCGGCGGCGCGCGCCATTGGCGCCAACGGACTCGCCGATCTGTGCCAGGACCTGGAACGCGCCGGCAAGGCCGGCGACATGCGACGTGTCGCCGGCCTGGCGCCAGACCTGGGGCCATGGTTCGCGAGGGTGGAGGCGTTCATCCTCGGACAAACCGATGGAGAAGCCGGCCCGCTCGAGGCTGGTGACACCAGGGTCGAGGACACCCGGATCGAGGCGGCCGCCCCGCCGCCCGCGCCAGGACGGTCACAGTCTCCCCCGGCGCCGGCCTCGGAGGACCAAAAGGACGACCGCCCCGCCGTCGACCTGGCGGCACTGGGCGTCGTGTTCGGAGATGACACCGACACCATCCGCGCGGTGTTGGGCGACTTCCTGGACCCCTCGCGGGCCATGGTGGCCGACATCGACGACGCCATGGCCCACCGTGCAACGGCCGACATCATCCGCGCGGCCCATAAGCTCAAGTCCTCGGCCCGTGCCGTGGGCGCCGAAACGCTGGCCGACCTGTGCCAGGACCTGGAACGCGCCGGCAAGGCCCAGGACTGGACAACCCTCGACGGCCTTCACCCTCGCCTCGGACCAGCCTTCGCGGCGGTCGAAGCCCAGATCCATCGGCTGCGCGCCAACGCCGGCCCCTGACACAGAGCCATCCGCCCTAAAATCGCTCCGCCCCTCGGCCCTGGAGAGACATCCATGCCCCTGGACCCCGAAACCCTGGCCAAGCTGAAGTTCCTGGTCGTTGACGATGAAGCCTTCATGCGCACGCTCATCAGCCGCGTCCTGAAAGGCCTTGGCGCGGTTCAGGTCACCCCCTGCGAGGACGGCCGCGCGGCCCTGGATCGGGTGGTCACGGGCGCCGACGTGATCCTCTGTGACCTCAACATGCCGGGCATGGACGGGATCGAGTTCCTGCGTCACCTGACCCAGACACCCTTCGCTGGCGCCGTCGTGCTCATCAGCGGTGAAGATCAGCGGGTCCTCAGCACCGCCGAAAGCCTGGCCAAGGCCCATGACCTGAATGTCCTGGGCGCCCTGTCCAAGCCGATCACCCCGGCCGGCCTGAGCACGCTGCTGGAGAAGCTGGCGGCCGCCGGGTCGGCGACCCGGCGACGTGGCGGACCGGTCGATCGCATCACCGAGGACGACCTGAGGCGCGGCATCGAGTGCGACGAACTGGTGGTGTTTTTCCAGCCCAAGGTGCGGGTACACGACCGCAAGGTGGTGGGGGTCGAGTCCCTGGTGCGCTGGCAGCACCGCGAGCGCGGCATGATCCCGCCGCTGGCGTTCATTCCGGTGGCCGAGGAAATGGGCCTGATCGATGCCCTGACCGACGCGGTCTACGCCAAGGCCGCGCGCCAGGGCGGACGCTGGCTGGCGGACGGGCAAGACATCAAGGTGGCGGTCAACGTCTCGGTGGACTCGCTGAACCGCTTCGACCTGCCCGAGGTCATCGTCGGCACCGCCGCCGCCGAGGGACTGGACCCCTCGCACATCGTCCTGGAGGTCACCGAAAGCCGCCTGATGCGCGACATCCGCAGTTCGTTGGAGATTCTCACAAGGCTTCGGCTGAAGGGGGTCGGCCTGTCCATCGACGACTTCGGCACCGGGCACTCCTCCCTGGAGCAGCTCAAACGCATCCCCTTCACCGAACTGAAGATTGACCGCGCCTTTGTGTTCGGCGCCGCCCGCGACCCGGCGGCCCGCGCCATCCTGGATTCCAGCGTCAACCTGGCCCGCAACCTGAGCATGAGCACCGTGGCCGAAGGCGTGGAAACCCAGGAGGACTGGGACCTGGTGGAGTCGCTTGGCGTGGACATGGTGCAGGGCTACTTCATCGCGAAGCCGATGCCAGCGGATCAGTTCGACGCCTGGTTGAGCGACTGGAAGGGATAGCACGGCCGCCACGCGTAAAACGCTTCCTTGTGCGGCCAGGCCGAGCGAGCCGCGACCGCATCATCTCCGCGCTGTCGCCGCGCCGGCGCCAGGACGGGCCGCCGCCCGCCCGGCAAAAGATGCCTGTCCAGTCCCTGGGTCATGCGATTCACACTTTTTCCGTCTATTGATCAAGGGTTTACAGTCTTCCAAGCGCAGAGTCGCGTCATTGCGAACCCGTCCCGCACGTTTCGCCAAGCGAAACCGGCGGGGCGGGTGAAGCAATCCAGGGCACCCGGCACGACCTCTGCCCCTGGATTGCGTCGTCGCTTCGCTCCTCGCAATGACGGCCAGGTAAAAACTCGCGTCGTGCAAACGGAAAAGTGTGAATCCGATAGATATTTGGGCGGGGTCCATCCCCATGTCAGCGTTCTCTTTCAAGGACCGGAGTGCGGACCGCGCCCGCGCGCGGTCCATGATCCCCGACGCCTGGGATCCGGCTCCACGTCCACAATTAATAATTTTATTATCACCGTTATGTTCTATCATTAAGAGTTAACATATACGAATAGTTTTTCGGACAGCCGCCTCAAAACTCTCCTCACGTGCATCCATGCGGAACAAACAGCATCTCTCACCGATTCTTGTTGATAGGGATATAAAGATATCTTTATATATACATGAGGCTGACGTCCCCGCCCCACACGGAACGCATCCGGGACGAGCCTTGCGGTACGCGCCGAGCCGGGTCCCGGTCTCGGCATCGACCCGAGGTCTGGAAGTCCTTGCAGCGACACCAGCAAGCGGCGTATGCTAAAGGTACGATATGGTACCTTACCGTTAAGGAGGCGATAATGCCCCGATCGAAGTCCCTTCCCCCGCCCCGGCGACGCCCGCTTGGCCGGCTGGTTCTGCTGGGCCCGCTGGCACCCCTGCTCGCGGCCTGCCAGGAGCCGCCACCGATTCCCGAGACCCCACACCGGCCCATCGCCTGGATGGCGGTCGGCGCGGCCGAGACCGTGTCGCATCGTGCTCTGTCCGGAGTCGTCCGCCCGGTTCAGCGCGCCCCGCTCGCTTTCGAGGTGGGCGGTCGCGTGGAAACCCTGGAGGTGGATGTGGGAGACCACTTCAAACGCGGCGACGTCCTCGGCCGCCTGGACCAACGCACCTACCGGCTGGCCCGCGAGGAACGCGCAAGCGAGGTCGTCCAGGCCAAGGCCGTGGTGCACGAAGCCGAACAGGAACACACCCGCCAGCAACGCCTGAATGCCGAGGGCTGGGCCTCGGAGGCCGCGTTCGACACCGCCCAGGCGGCATTGGACACCGCGCGAGGCCGCCTGGCCACGGCGCGCGCCCGGCTGGACATTGCCGAGGAACACTTGGCCGACACGGTGCTGCTCGCCCCCTATGCCGGCATGGTCGCCCGGCGCCACGCCGAGCCGGCGCAGCAGGTAACGGCCGCCGAAACGGTGCTGGAGATCCAGGGCAACGGTGGCGGATTCGAGATCGCCGTTGCGGTTCCAGAAACCTTAGTGGACGGGCTCAGGCCCGGCGACATCCACACGGTCACCTTCCCCGCCCGACCGGGCGCGACCGTTCAGGCGCGCGTTACCGAGGTGAGCACGGAGGCGGGGCGCGGTGGGACGTTTCCCGTCACCCTGCGGCTGGCGACGCCGCATCCCGAGCTGCGCGCGGGCATGACCGCCGAGGTCACCATCACGCTGGCCGTTGCAGGCGCCCCGGCAACCGACGGCAAACGCGACGCCGACCCGCCGGTGTCGGTCCCCGTGACCGCCTTCCTGGCCGGCGCTGGCGCGGACACCGTTGCCTTTGTGTTCAAGCCAGCGGACGACGCCGGCCTCACGGGGGTCCTTGAACGGCGCACCATCACCCTGGGCGCCGTCGACTCAGAGCGGGCGATGGTGACCGCCGGCCTGACCCCCGGCGAGGTGATCGCCACGCGGGGGCTGCCGTTCCTGCGCGCCGGCCAGATCGTGAGCCGGCTGGGCGTCGGCCCCCAGCGCTACGAGTAGAACGAGGCGGGCCATGACCCTGACCGAAGTCGCCTTCCGCTATCGCCCCGTGGTGGGGATCGTCCTCATCGCCCTGATGATCATCGGCGTGGTGAGCTACTTCACCGTTCCGGCGCGCGAGGATCCCAACCTCACCATCCGCGAGTCGGTGATCATCACCGAGTACCCGGGGCTATCGGCCGACCGCGTGGAACGGTTGATCACCCGCACCCTGGAAGAAGCGGTGCGCCGAGTGCCGGAGATCGAGGAAATTCACTCCCTCTCCATGCCCGGCCGGTCGATCATCCACGCCGAGGTCTATGAGCGCCTGTACATCCTCGACCAGATCTGGGACGACCTGCGCGACAAGGTCGCCGCCGCCGTCCCCAACCTGCCCGAAGGCACGGGCGCGCCCCAGATCAACACCGACTTCGGCGACGTCGCCGTGGTCACCGCCGCGCTGATCGCCGAGGACTTCACCTGGCGTGAGCGCCACGACATGGCCGAGTACGTGCGCGACCGGCTGTACGCCGTACCGGGCACCAAGCGCGTGGACCTGTTGGGCGCGCAACCCGAGCGCATCTACATCGAGACCAGCAACGCCCGCCTCTCGGAACTGGGACTCGACCCCCAGTCCCTGGGGGCCATGCTGCACGCCCAGAACATCCTTCGGCCCGGGGGCGTCGTGGACACCGGCCCGCGTGGCTTCCTGGTGCAGCCCACCGGCAACTTCGACAGCGTCGCCGAGATCGAGGAAGCATTGATCACCCTGCCCGACGGGCAAGGGGTCATGCCGCTCCGCGACCTGGCGACGGTGCGGCGCGCGACCGTCGATCCCCCGCACCAGCCAGCCTATGTCAACGGCCGGCCGGCGATCGTCTTCGCGATCTCGATGCTCGACGAGCAGAGCGTCCTGGACTACGGCCATGCCGTGCGCGACGCCCTTGAGGACATCGAGGCCACCCTGCCGATCGGCTACGCGCTGGAGATCATCACCTTCCAGGCCGAGCAGGTCGCCGGCGCGGTCTATGGGGTGACCGCCAACGTGCTGCAG
>JANQGN010000014.1 GCA_028277295.1 Rhodospira sp. | reverse complement strand
GCGGCCGAAGGTATCGGTGACCTCGTCCAGGAACAGCAGGTCCGGCTGCCCGGCCATCGCGCGGGCGATGGCCACGCGCACCGCCAGCCCCGGGGGGGCCTCGGGGCCGCGCGCCGATGCCCGCAGCCCCGCCGGCGACGCGTCCAGCCCCGCCAGCCGCGCGGCTTCCCGCAGTGTCTCAACCGGCATGTGGGCGCGGCCGTTGCGGATGTTGTCGCCGATGGAGTCGAACAGCAACGGCGCGTCCTGAAGCACAACACCGATCCGCCGGCGCAAGGATGCCGTGTCCATGTCCTCGTGGGGCTGCCCGCCGATCAGGATGGTGCCCTCGGGCGGGCGTTCCAGCCCCAGCAGCAGGTGCAGCAAGGTGGACTTCCCGGACCCGGACGGTCCGGTCAGGGCGACGATCTCGCCGGGACCGACGTGCCAGGAGACATCGCTCAGGACCGGAGGCCGGTCATTGTCAAAGCGGAAGGTCAGGCCATGCACGTCGATGGAGGCGGTCTCGAAGCTCGCCGGGCGCAGGCCGGTGTCCGAGTCCGGGTGCTGCTCCAGGATCGGCAGCATGCGGCGATAGGGGGCCACTACCCGCACCACGGCGGTGCCGGCCTCGGCGAAGCTCATGAAGGCGAACAGAAGCTGCCCAAAGGCGGCGTGGAAGGCCAGGAGGGCACCGGTCTCCAGGGCTATCGGCGCCACCAGGAAGACGGCGAACAGTCCGGCCGGCGCCAGCAGCATGGACGATTGACGGAGCGCCGTGACCCGTCCCACGGTGCGCAACAGGGCGCGCATCTCCCGCTGGACGGCCGCGTGACGGCGGCGCCATTCCCGATAGGCGCGGCGCTCGGCGGCCTGTGCGCGCAGGAACGGGAGGGTCGCCAATCCCTGGGTGAGGATGGTGGACGCGGCCGCCTCGCCCGCCATGACCCGGGTCTCGCCCTCGGCCTGGCGCCGCAGCAGCCCCCAGATGGCCGCGCCGAAGCCGCCGGCCAGCGGCAGGGACAACAGCGCCAGTGGCGGACTCAGCCACACCATGTAGCCGAGGTTGGCGGCGGCGAAGGCAAGGGCGACGATCCCGGTCAGCACCATCGGCCCGACCACCTGGCGGATGGTGCCCACGTCCAGCGTCTGGGCCGCCAGGTCGGCCACGCCAAAGCGCCGGTGAAATGCCAGAGGCGCGCGCAGCAAGCGGTCGTACAGGCCCAGGCTCAGCCGCCGGTCGACGCGCAACACCATGGTCATCAGCAGCAGCGATCGGGCGTAGTCCAGCGCGGCCAACACAAATGAAAGGGCGCCAAGGCCGATGACGACCAGCGCCAGTTGATCGTAGTGGGCGCCGGGAATGATGCTGTCGAACACACGGTTGGTGGCCATGGGCAGGGCCAGTCCCAGCAGGGCCGACACAAGGGCGGCGGCCATCATCAGGGCGATGCGATGCCCCTGGCCCGGCAGCATGGCGCGCAGCACGCCCATCAGGCCCGGCGCCGGCGGCCCCGGCAACTGCCGTACCACCAACGCCCCCTCCCGGCCCAGGCGGCCGGCGGTCTCGGCATCGGCGGGCCGCGTCTTGCCAGTCTCTGGGTCGAACACCCAGCGGACGCCGCCCGGGCCGCCCAGCACCGCCACCGGCCGCTCGTGTGGGCCGACCAGCGCGGTCAGATGGATGGGGTCGGGGATGTGCCAGTCCTTGGGCAGGGTGATTGGGCGCAAGGTGGCCGGTGGCCGGCGCTGCCACCAGGCGCGCGGGCGGTCGCCCCGCGCCTGAAGAATGCTGACGCCCAACCGGTCCTCCAGATACCGGATGGCGGCGAGACGGTGCTCGGTCAGGGGGCGGTGATGCCGGCGCATGGCGGTCGACGGGTCCTAGGTATAGAGCGCGATGGTGTCGCCCGCGTGCCAGCGCCCGGCGGCGCGGATGCGGTTGGGCTCGACGATCAGGGCGTCATCGCAGGCGGCCAGGACCTCGCGGCGGGTGCTGGCCACCAGCACCAGCAGGCCGTCACGGCGCAGCCCCGCCAGGATGCGCCGCGCCAGGCGGCTTTCCAGCGGCTCCAGGGCGCCATGGATGACCAGGACCCGCGGATCATGCAACAGCACCCGGGCCAGGGCCAGCCGCTGGCGCTGGCCGCCGCTCAGGTTGCGACCGCCCTCGGCCAGCAGGGTATCGAGGCCGCCGGGACGCGCCGCGATCGTTCGATCCAGGTGGGCGCGGCGGAGTGCTCGCCAGAGGGCCGCGTCGGTCACGGTATGGTCCCACAGGGTGAGGTTGTCGCGCACGCTTGCCGAGAACACGGTCGCATGCCGCTCCAGAAGCGTGACCAGCCCGAGCCGATGGACCGGCGGTAGAGAGACCACCTCCCGGTCATCGACGGTCACCCCCGGGCCGGTCTCGGCCGGCGCGCGTCCCGCCAGGTACCGGCAGACCCGGGCGCGGTCGGTCTCGGAGGTGCCGGCGATCGCCATCACCGCCGGTCCCTGGATGGTCAGGGACCCGATGCGCCGGGCCGCCGGGCTGTCCACGGGTTGGGGGATGCACAGCCGCGCCCCCTGATCTCCCATGGGGGCCGGCGCTGGTTCGGCGGGGAGCGCGATGGCCGGCCGCGCCTCGGCGAGCAGGGCCTCGCGGCGGCGCCAGTCGGCGGACAGCTCCTGTATGGCGCTGCTCAGGTCCACGAAGCGGCGGATGGGGTCGTTGATGCCG
>JANQGN010000125.1 GCA_028277295.1 Rhodospira sp. | reverse complement strand
GCCGAGATTGACGCCGCCCTCGCCGCCCAGCAGGCCAGCATGGATCACATGTGGACCATGACGGCGGCCGCCCTGGTGTTCCTGATGCAGGTCGGTTTTCTCCTTCTGGAAGCGGGCCTGGTGCGGTCGAAGAACTCCATCAACGTGGCCCAAAAAAACATCGCGGACTTCGTCATCGCGACCGTGGCCTTTTATCTGCTGGGATTCGGATTCATGTTCGGGCCGTCCCTCGTGGACGGATGGATTGGCTGGGGTGGGCTGGGATTCAATGGCTCGGACGACTGGACGTATACGTTCTTTGTGTTTCAACTCGTGTTCTGCGGCACGGCGGCCACCATCGTCTCGGGCGCCGTGGCGGAGCGCATGCGTTTTACCATGTACCTCTACACCACGACGTTTGTTTCCTTGCTGGTCTATCCCATGTTTGGACATTGGGCCTGGGGCAACCTTTTGGTGGATCAGCCCGCGTTCCTCGCCGACCAGGGGTTCATCGACTTCGCGGGCTCGACGGTTGTTCATTCCGTCGGCGGCTGGGTCGCGCTGGCCGGTTGCCTGGTCATCGGCCCTCGCCTTGGCCGCTATGACGAGGCCGGCCGGTTGCAGCCGATCCACGGACACTCGGCGGTGCTGGCCACGGCCGGGGCCATTCTGCTGTGGGTGGGATGGATCGGATTCAACGGCGGCTCCACCACCGTCGGCTCGCCCGACTTCGCGCACATCATCTCCAACACCATGCTGTCCGGCGCGTTCGGCGGTGTGACGTCCATGATCATCGGACGCCTGCACGATAAGCTGTTCCGGCCGGACCGGCTCATCAACGGTATGCTGGGCGGTCTGGTGGCCATCACCGCCGGCTGCGACGCGGTCAGCACGACCGGCGCCTTGATGATCGGCGCCACGGCCGGTGTTCTGGTGGTCTACGCGGCCGCCTTCCTGGAGACCGTCCTTCGGGTGGACGACGTCGTGGGCGCGGTGCCTGTTCATGGCGCCTGTGGCGCCTGGGGCACGGTGATGGCCGGGGTTCTGGTGCTGCCGGACAAGATGGCGGCGCAGTCCTGGGGCGCGCAGGTGCTGGTCCAGATCGAGGGCGTCGGGCTGGCCTTCATCTGGGCTTTCGGAACGGCCTATGTGTTCTTCCGGGTTCTGGATTCGACGCTTGGGCTGCGAATCTCCCACGAACATGAGATGCAGGGTCTCAACGTGGCCGAACACGGCACGACCCTGGGCACGGGACTGCTGCATCAGGCCCTGATCGACATGACGATGGATCCCGGAACCCTGTCGCACGCCGACAATACCGAGCAAGACGAACAGGTGCGGGAACTGACAGGCTCGTTTGACGTCCTGAAGACCCGGCTGCAAGGCATGCTGATGTCGGTGGCCAACAACGCCCGGATGCTGCTGGATGCGTCGCTGACGCTGCGCACCATCTCGCGGACCATGACCCTCCAGGCCCAGGACATGACCGGACGCACCGAGAATGTGTCGACCATGACAGATGATGTGTCCACCCGCGTCGCCACCATGTCGCTTGGCGTGGGCAGCCTGAACGAAACCGTCCTGGACGTCGCCGAATCGGCCCGCGCCATGTCGTCGCGGGTCGAGGACGCCTCGGGCAACGTGGACCAGATCACCAAGGCGGTGACCGCCATCGCCGACACGGCGCGGCAAGCGGCGCGGACGGCGGCCATGGCCTCGGATCAGGCCAGCGCCGCCGGCAACACCGTCGACGCCCTGAACGCGTCCGTCTCCGACATCACGTCGGTGGTCGATGCCATTCGCACCATTGCCGGCCAGACCCGCATGCTGGCGTTGAACGCCTCGATCGAGGCGGCACGCGCCGGAACGGCCGGGCGCGGCTTCCAGGTCGTGGCCACCGAAGTGAAGACCCTGGCCGATCAAGCCGGCGTCGCCGCCGACGACATCACCCGCCGCATTGAGGCCGTGCGCGCCGAAACCGGATCAGCGGTCACGGTCATCGAGAACATCGGAACCGTGATCGCCGAGGTTCACGCCGCGGTCGACAGGATCAACGAGGCCCTCGCCCTGCAATCCCGCAGCGCCGAAGCCATCAGTCAGGGCATGGCGGCGGCGGCGGGCGAAGCGCGCTCCATCTCCGGGGCCATCGAGACCGCGTCCGGAACCGCCCGGTCCGTGTCCTTCGAGGCCCGCGAGGCCGCGCAGGAAACCCACGCGGCCTTCCACATCATTGGCCACCTCAACGAGGCCGCACAGGACCACGCCACGACATCCCACCAGGTCCAGGACGCGGCCGGCGAGGTATTTCGTATCGCCCGTGACCTCGAATCCATGGCGGGCCGCCTGGGTGGCATCCAGCGCACCCTGGACCTGGCCGACAAGGAGGCGTCCCACCTGGTGGTGATGGAGAACGAGACGTCCGTGTAACGCCGAGGGCCTTCGCGCGATCCCCCTTCCCAAAACCCTCCGGCTGGGTCAGAAAAGGAAGCGTGTCCGGCCGCATCGGTGACGGCCCGTGGGGGAAACCAGCCCACCCGTCACGGCGCGGGCGCCGTCGTCACCCGCTCGACCAGGGAGCCTCAGCGCCAATGACCGCGACCTCGCCTTCCCCCGGCCCCGCCGTGCCCGAGCCCGCGTCCCCCGCCGGCTGGGACTCCGAGGCCCAGTCCACGGCCGACTGGCGCAGATTGGATACGGCCCACAGCCTGCACCCGTTTTCCGATCATAAGGCCCTGGCCGCCGAGGGCAGCCGCATCATCACCCGCGCCGAGGGCGTCTGGCTGTGGGATTCGGATGGGACCCGAATCCTGGACGGCATGGCGGGCCTGTGGTGCGTCAACGTGGGCTATGGCCGCGCCGAACTGGTGCGGGCGGCCGCCCGGCAGATGACCGAACTGCCCTACTACAACCTGTTCTTCAAGACGGCCACCCCACCCGCCATCGCGCTGTCGCGTAAACTCGTCGAGATCACGCCAGCCGGCCTGAATCATGTCTTCCTCACCAACAGCGGCTCCGAGGCCAACGACACCATCATCCGCATGGCGCGCCATTTCTGGGCGCTGCAAGGACAGCCCGAACGGCGCGTCATCGTCGCCCGTCACAACGGCTATCACGGGTCGACCCTGGCCGTTGCCTCCATGGGCGGCATGACGGCGATGCACAAGCAGGGCGGACTGCCCCTGCCGGACTTCGCTCACATCCGCGAACCGCATCAGTTCAAGTTCGGCCCCGACACGGCCCCCGAGGACTTCGCCCGCGAGGCCGCCGGCTGGCTGGAAGAGGCGATTCTGTCCATCGGCCCCGGCCGCGTGGCCGCGTTCATCGGCGAGCCCATCCAGGGCGCGGGCGGGCTGATCATGCCGCCGCCGGGGTACTGGACCGAGATTCAGCGCATTTGCGCAAAGTATGATGTCCTGCTGATCGCCGACGAGGTCATTTGCGGGTTCGGGCGAACGGGCGAATGGTTCGGCAGCGATACCTATCAGATCCGCCCCGACTTCATGACCCTGGCCAAGGGCTTGTCGTCGGGCTACCTGCCGGTGGCCGCGGCCATGGTGGGCGACCGCGTGGCCGCCACCCTGATCGAGCGTGGCGGCGAGTTCCTGCATGGGTTCACGTACTCCGGTCACCCCACGGCTTGCGCCGTGGCGCTGGAAAACATTAGCATCCTGGAGCGGGAGGGGCTGGTCGATCGCGTGCGCGAGGATATCGGCCCCTACCTTCAGGCGCGGCTGCGGTCCTTGCGCGATCACCCCCTGGTGGGCGAGGTGCGAGGCCAGGGCTTGATCGCCGGGGTCGAGTTGATCCGTGACAAGACCCGCCACGACTTCTTCGCGCCCGTCGGCCGGGTCGGGACACGCTGCCGGGATCACTGTTTCCGCAATAACGCCGTGGTGCGGGCCGTGTACGACACCATGGTGATGGCGCCGCCGCTGGTCATCGGCCGCGACGAGATCGATACCTTGGTGGACGCGCTGGCCCATGCCCTGGACCAGACCCATCAGGACCTGCCCCGCCTGCTGGACTGACGGGAGGCCTGCCGCCCGCCCGTGGCGTCCGGCGCCGCCGAGCGGCCCCGACGCGGCCATGACTCGGCTCCCCCGATCGTCCCCCGGACGGGCCCGCCCGGGAGACATTCCCAGGTTGGCCTCATCCCGGATGGAGGGACTCCATGACCCCGTTTCGCACCACCCTCGCGGGCGGCCTTGCCGCCTTTGCCCTGGGCGTCGCCTGCGCTGGCGCGTCCGCGGCCGAGGGCAAACTGCATTTCTATAACTGGTCCGACTATATCGGCGAAGACACCATCCCGACCTTCGAGGGACGGACCGGAATCGACGTCACCTATGACGTGTTCGATTCGAATGAGGTGCTTGAGGCGAAGCTGCTGGCGGGCAGCACCGGCTATGATCTCGTGGTGCCAACCGGCATTTTCATGGAGCGTCAGGTCCGCGCCGGGGTGTTCCAGCCGCTGGACAAGGACAGGATCCCCAATCTGGCGAACCTGAATCCCCAGTTGACGGACTACCTCGCCCAGTTGGATCCCGACAACAAGCACGCCGTGATCTATATGTGGGGCACCACCGGCCTCGGCCTGAACGTGGACATGGTGACCGAACGTCTGGGTCCCGACGCGCCCCTCGACAGCTACGAGGTCTTCTTCAATCCGGAGCACCTGTCGAAGCTCGCCGACTGCGGCGTCCATGTCCTGGACGCGCCCACCGAACTGATTCCCATCGCCCTGCACTACCTTGGCCTGGATCCCAACAGTGCCAGGCGGGAGGACTTCAAGGCGGTGGAAGAGCTGCTCATGCCCATCCGCCCCCACATCACCAAGTTCCATTCCTCCGAATACGTCAACGCCCTGGCCAACGGCGACATCTGCCTGGCCCTGGGCTGGTCCGGCGATGTGCTCCAGGCCGCCGACCGCGCCGCCGAAGCCGACAACGGGGTCACCGTG
>JANQGN010000666.1 GCA_028277295.1 Rhodospira sp. | reverse complement strand
ATCGAGCAGGTGGCGGCGCGCCTGAACTGGCCGTGCATCCGCGTGAACCTGGATAGCCACGTCAGCCGCATCGACCTGGTGGGCAAGGACGCCATCGTGCTGCGCGACGGCCTGCAGGTGACCGAGTTCCGCGAGGGCATCCTGCCCTGGGCCTTGCAGCATGCCTGCGCCCTGGTGTTTGACGAATACGATGCCGGCCGCCCGGACGTGATGTTCGTGATCCAGAGGGTGCTGGAGGTGGAGGGCCGCCTGACCCTGCTGGATCAGAACAAGGTGATCCGCCCGCACCCATCGTTCCGGCTGTTCGCCACCGCCAACACCGTGGGCCTGGGCGACACCACGGGCCTGTATCATGGCACCCAGCAGATCAACCAGGGGCAGATGGACCGCTGGAACATCGTCGCCACCTTGAACTACCTGGAGCATGACGCCGAGGTGGAGATTTCGGCGGCCAAGCGCCCCGAGTACGACACGCCCGCGGGCCGCAAGCTGCTGGGGCAGATGGTGGCGGTGGCCGACCTGTCACGCAACGGCTTCATCAGTGGCGACATTTCCACCGTCATGAGTCCGCGCACGGTGCTCACCTGGGCCGAGAACGCCACGATCTTCGGCGACGTGGCCTTCGCCTTCCGCGTTACCTTCCTGAACAAGTGCGACGAGACGGAGCGGCCGATCATCGCTGAGTACTACCAGCGCTGCCTGGGCACCGAACTGAAGGAAAGCGCGCCCAGTCTGACGGTGACGTGACACCAAGGGCGGCACGGGTTGCCTCCGGCCGGCGACACCCTATCTTATCGGGACCATGGGAATCGCGTTGACATCGCGGTCGCCGGGCCTCCAAGCTGAATTTCCTTCAGATTTTGCTGACGACGTCGGCGGGCACGTGGAGAGGGAGAGACGATCATGTTGAGCGAAGGCGCGCGAGACTAGGCCGTGCGGTGCGCGGAGATGCCGACCGGAGAGGCGATGCAGACGGTTACCGTTTGCATCGCCTCTTCGTTTAACTGGGCCTCCCTGATCACGCCCGCCATCGTCCTGGTGTCCGTGGGCGTCGCCGTCATGGGCGTGCGGTCGGCGCGGGCGTCGGTGCGGCAAAAGGCGACTCTCGACCTGATCGAGAAGACGGAGTCCACACCCCATTATCGAGACTTGCATTCCACGTTCGCGTACCATCGGCGACAGAACTCTTTCAGTCGCCTGCACGCCCCGACTGAAGAGCGGGATAGATCAGAGCGGCAGAAAATCCTGGACTACCTCAATCACTACGAAATCGTTTCAATCGGTATCCGCAACAACATTATTGATGCCAGGATTTACAAGAACTGGATGGGCGGCCCTTTTGTGAGGGATTGGAATGCCGCCGCCGACTTCATCCAAAGGGAGCGCTGGAAATGGGACACCGACTCCCGGACCTGGCGCTATTACGCGCCGATGTTCGAGCACTTTCAGGCCGTCGCCACGTCCTGGAGCCCGGACGCCATCGCGCTGACCGAAACCTATTCCGGGCCGCCCTGCGCACCCACAGGACCCGGAGACGAGGCATTCCCGGGACGTAGAGCATGGTGAGTGATTTTGGAGTCACTCACCATGCTCTAATATTTTGATATTCAAGCAAATCGTCGTCGCGATCCGGTTCGGATCGCTCGGGATTCGCTCTAACGACCCATAGGGCCAGCGGCGCCCGATCATGCCCGGGGCGGATGGCCCGTCGCGTCGACCACCGCTGCACCGTCTCCGGCGGCGGTCTCACCGGCCAGCAGACCGAGCACCGTCCGGACAATCCCGGCGGCGTCATAGCCGGCGTCCGCGTCCTGCTGCTCCGGCTTGCCGTGCTCGACGAAGCGGTCAGGCATGGCCAGGCTGCGCACCTTCAGGCCGTGATCCAGCACGCCGTCCTCCGCCAGAAACTGCAGCACGTGGGCGCCGAAGCCGCCGCGTGAGCCTTCCTCGACGATCACCAGCGCCTCGTGCTCGGCGGCCAGCCGTCGCACCAAATCCCGATCCAGGGGCTTGGCGAAGCGGGCATCGGCCACGGTTGGCGAAAGGCCATGCGCGGCCAGATCGTCGGCCGCCCGCAGACAAGGATGAAGGCGTGTGCCCAGGGACAACAGCGCCACGGCCCGGCCCTCGCGCACCACCCGCCCCTTGCCGATTTCCAGGGGCGTGCCGCGTTCGGGCAGGTCCACGCCCGCGCCCTCGCCCCGTGGGTATCTCAGCACCGTGGGCCGGTCGTCGCAGGCGGCCATGGTGGCGATCATGTGCATCATCTCGCCTTCGTCGGCGGGGGCCATGAACACCAGGTTGGGCAGGCACAGAAGGAAGGACAGATCGAACGACCCATGATGGGTGGCGCCATCGGCGCCCACATAGCCCGCCCTGTCCATGCACAGGCGCACCGGCAGATTCTGCAACACCACGTCATGAACGATCTGATCATAGGCGCGCTGCATGAATGACGAATAGATCGCCACGAACGGCTTATAGCCCTCGCAGGCCAGGCCGGCGGCGAAGGTGACGGCGTGCTGCTCGGCAATGCCCACATCGAAGCACCGCTCAGGGAACCGAACGCCGAACTCATCGATGCCGGTTCCCGCCGGCATGGCGGCGGTGATACCAACAATGCGGTCGTCGCGCTCGGCCTCGGCGACCAGGCCCTTGGCGAAGACACCGGTGTAGCTCGGGGCCTGGGGTGCTGGCTTGTGCAAGGCCCCGGTGACCACGTTGAAGCGGCCGACGCCGTGGTATGTCTCGGGCGCGGCCTCGGCCGGTTCGTAGCCACGCCCCTTCTTGGTGACGACGTGCAGCAGAACCGGGCCTTCCTGGCGGGTCTCGCGCACGTTGCGCAGCACGGGCACCAGGTGATCAAGGCGATGGCCGTCGATCGGTCCCACGTAATAGAACCCCAGTTCCTCGAACAGCGTGCCGCCGGTCACCAGGCCACGGGCGAATTCATCCACCTGGCGGGCGGCGCGCCCCACGGGCTCGGGCAGGTGCGCGACCAGGTCCTTGGCGACGTTGCGGATGGACACCCAGGGCTTGGAGGACAGCAGCCGCGACAGGTAGTTGCTCATCGCGCCCACCGGCGGGGCAATGGACATGTCGTTGTCGTTGAGGATGACGGTGAGCTGGGTGTTCTGGGCCCCGGCGTTGTTCATGGCCTCGTAGGCCATGCCGGCGCTCATCGAGCCGTCGCCGATCACCGCCACCACGTGGCGGGTTTCCTCGGCCAGGTCGCGGGCCACCGCCATCCCCAGGGCGGCCGAGATGGAGGTGGAGCTATGCCCGGCGCCAAAGGGATCGTAGGGGCTTTCGGGGCGCAGGGTGAAGCCGGACAGGCCGCCCGGCTGGCGCAGGGTGTGGATGCGGTCGCGGCGGCCGGTGAGGATTTTGTGCGGATAGCACTGATGCCCCACGTCCCAGATCAGGCGATCATCCGGGGTCTCGAACACGTGATGCAGGGCGACGGTCAGTTCGACCACGCCCAGGCCGGCCCCCAGGTGGCCCCCGGTGTTGGAGACCGCCTGAATCATCTCCTGGCGCACCTCATCGGCCAGTCTGGTGAGATCATCCAGGGAAAGCTTGCGGATGTCCTTTGGGTCCTTGAGGGTGTCCAACACCGGTGTCTCGGGGCGACCTGGCAACGCTCTGGTCCTTCTGATCTGGCTCTCGGATGGGATGCCGGCCCACGATCCCGGCCGGCGGGCGACGCGCCGTCATCCCGACAGGGCTAGTTTTTCCGCTCTACCACATAGCGCGCCACGGCGCGTAGCAAATCCGCCTCCTGACCAAAGACCTCCAGGTGCGCGACCGCCTGGTCAGAGAGCAACCGGGCCCGTTCGCGCGCGCCTTCCAGGCCGAGCAAGCTGACGAAGGTGGTTTTGCCGGCGGCGGCGTCCTTGCCCGGTGTCTTGCCCAGGTCCTGGGCGCTGCCGGTTTCGTCGAGCACGTCGTCGGCGATCTGGAAGGCCAGCCCCAGGTCGCGGGCGTAGGCGTTCAGGCAGGCCCGCATGCGCGCCGGTGCCTTGCCCATGATCGGCCCCGCCACGCAAGCGAAGGCGATCAGCCGACCAGTCTTCATCTGGTGCATGCGGGTGATCGCCGGTACATCCAGATCGACGGCGCCGATGCCACGCTCGGCCATCAGGTCGATCATCTGGCCGCCCACCATGCCGTGACCCCCGGCGGCATTGGCCAGTTCCCACACCAGTTCGCACCGAACCGCCGGGTCGGAATGGGAGGCCGAACCGGCCAGCACCTCGAAGGCTCTGGTCAAGAGTCCATCGCCGGCCAGGATGGCGGTCGCGTCATCGAACTGCCTGTGGCAGGTGGGCCGGCCACGGCGCAGGTCGTCGTCGTCCATGGCCGGCAGGTCGTCGTGGACCAGGGAGTAGGTGTGCACCATCTCCAGGGCCGCCGCGACCGTCAGGGCCGCGCTGGGCGACACGTTGAACAGCGCCGCGGATTGCACCACCAGGAAGGGCCGCAGCCGCTTGCCGCCGGCCAGCGCCGAATAGCGCATGGCATCGAGAACCCGGCCCTCGGGCTCGGCGACCGGGGGGATGAGCTCCGACAGGCGGGCGCTCACCGCTTCGGCCGTCTCTGCCATGGCGGCGGCCAAGGGAGCATACGTCTCGGGGCGGGCGGCGTTCGACATGGTCCCCTGGTCGGGCATGGGTTGGTCCTTGATTGGCGGCGGTGGGGCGGGACAGCGGCGGCGGCGGGAACGGGCGGTGTGATGGCCTCTCAACCCACGTCAAGGGGCGTGGCGTCGACACCGCCGTCAGCGGCGACGCCGATGCGCTCCACCTTGGCGCAGGCTTCCGATAGACGGGCCTCGCAATGACGGCGCAACCAGACACCGCGTTCGTAAGCGGTCACGGCGGCGTCCAGGTCGACCCGGCCGCTTTCCAGCTGTTGCACGATCTCCTCCAGGGCTTTCAGGGCTTGCTCGAAGGACATCGCGCCGATGTCGGCGGGCAGGCCAGCCCCCTCGGCGGACTCGGGCCCGGCGGGTGTTTCGGACACGGACGACGTGGGTGTGGACGCCATGGGATCAGAAATCCGGCTGGAACGCGGGACGGGGGCGGCGACGGGCGTGGGGCCGGTCAGGGACGGCTTTCTCACCCGTCTTACCAGGAAAGCCCCGGTGCGGAAAACGACACGGCTCTGGATAATATCCGGGTGTCGTCGAATCGCAACAGTTCGCACCCCAGGGCAGCGGTTCTCATTATGGCTTGTCGAGGCTTGGCGGGCAGACGGGACATGACCCCCGGTTCGACGCGGTACCCGGACTCCCTCCCCTTTCAAAGGCTATCATCTGCATACTTCTTTTCCCGCCGGGCCGGGGAACGCGGCCCCGTCGGAAAAGTGACCCGTCATTGCGAGCCCGCATCTTTTGATGCGGGCGAAGCAATCCAGGGCGGAAGACGGTGTACTTTGCCCTGGATTGCTTCGGAGCTAAAGCTCCTCGCAATGACTGTGTGAGTGTTGGCATAGTACAGCCAGTCGCCAGGCCCAATGAAGATGTGTGAATCCGATAGCCTTTCAAAGAAGAAGACTGGGGTGGGGATGGAGTCTGCCGCCATGAGCGGGGGCTTTCATCGCCTTCACCCCCTCCCAACCTCCCCCATAAATGGGGGAGGTGTCCGTTTGCGATCTTGGCGAGTTTCTCCTGACTGTGTTGAACCGGCTTTTTCCCGGCAGTCGGTCTCGGCCCCGAAAAGCGCCAAGCCATAATGAGAACGGCTGACCCCAGGGCATGCCGATAACGACCCGCGCGAACCCCAGCCGGGACCAGCGGCGGCGGTTCTCTTCGCGATCGGGCGGGTGTGGACCCCGCTTCCCTTGGTGGCCCACCCGCCTGGACCTCGAGTCAGGTTACACCCCCATCAGCGCCCGCACATGCCCACGCACGCACCCCGCCAGCGCCGGCAGGTCGTAGCCTCCCTCCAGCACCGAGACCAGGCGGCCCGAACACAGGTCATCGGCCACGGCCAGCATGCGTTGGGTGGCCCAGATGTAGTCGGCCACGGTCAGGCGCATATGCGCCAGCGGATCATGGGCGTGGGCATCGAAGCCGGCGGAGATCATTACCAGCTCCGGCTGGAAGGCGCGCATGGCCGGTTCAATGGCGGTCTCGACGGCGGAGCGGAAGACGTCCCCGGTCGATCCCGGCGGGAGCGGGCAATTGAGAATGTTGTCGGCGACCCCGCGCTCATGGGAAAAACCGGTGTTGGGGAAGTTCCCGGCTTCATGAGTGGAGGCGTAGAACAGCCCCGGATCGGCCTGGAAAATGTCCTGGGTGCCGTTGCCGTGATGGACATCCCAGTCGAACACGGCGATCCGCTGGACACCGTGGACGGCTCGCGCGTGCAGCGCGCCCACGGCCACATTGTTGAACAGGCAGAAGCCCATCGCCTGCGCGATCTCGGCGTGATGGCCGGGGGGGCGCACGGCGCAGAACGCGTTCCGGGCACCGCCGGTCATCACCGCGTCCACGGCCCCCACCACGGCGCCGGCGGCCCTCAGCGCGGCTTCGCCCGATTCGGGGCACATCACGGTGTCCATGTCGATGTGACGCAGTCCGGACCCTGGCACCATGCCGAGGATGCGATCCACGTAGGACTCGGGATGCGCCCGCATGAGCTGCTCGCGGTCGGCCGGCGGCGCATCCTGACGGTGCAGGAGCATGAACTCCTCGCCTTCCAATACCCGCTGGACGGCGCGCAAGCGGTCCGCGCACTCTGGGTGAAAGTCGCCGGTATCATGCTCGACGCAAGCGTGATGGGTCAGGTACAGCGTAACCATGCGGCGAAATCCTCCCCGATCCAGGCTTCGTTTTGTCGCACTCGGTCCGGCGCCGCCGCAATGCCTTTTTTTCCCGCGATGCTGGCCACGGCTGGATGACGGTCCATCTTGAAGCTGGGGCCGGGGCGCTGCATAGTCCAAACATCCTGGATCATCTTTCATCCATTCGTTCGTCCAAGCGTCCAGGGGCCCCGTCCATGTCACCGTCACCGGCGCGACCGATGGCGGCACCGGACCGCCCCCAAGGATGCTGGGTCCCAGCCACGTCTGGCCGGCCACCGACGATGCCGAATCAGACTCCGGGCCCGCAGGAGACACACATGCCTCGCCCGTCCCTTCCCGCGCCCCGGCCGCACCGGGCGCCCGCCGCTTCCTCCCGCCGCGACCGGCGCGGCTGGCGACTGCGGCCCCCTCAATCATGCCAGGGCCTCGCCCTGGTCCTGGTGGTCATGCTGGTCTCGACCATGCTGACACCGGCCCAGGCGCAGCAAGCGGGTGGCGGTCCGCCGCCGGCCACCCCGGTGGGCGTCGCCGTCGCCGAGGAGCGAGTCAGCCGTCAGACCGCCCCCGTGGTCGGCCGTCTGGTGCCGCGCCGCGCCGGCGAGGTGGCGGCGAAGAGCGCCGGCGCGGTGGAGCACTTCGCTGTAGAGGTTGGCGACACCGTGGACAACGGCGACCTGCTGGCACGGCTGGACACCGAAACGCTGAGCCTTGAGGTCGACTTGGCCGAGTCCGAGGTGCAACGGCAGCAGGCCGCCCTGGAAGAGGCGCGCTCGCGCCTTGCCCTCTCCCAGCAGGCGCTGCAGCGCCTGGCCGGGCTGCGCCGCTCGGCCGCCTTCAGCCAGGCGAGCTATGACGACAAGGCCGAGGAGGTGACCGGCAATAGCCACGCCGTGTCCGTGGCCCAGGCCAGCCTGGCCAGCGCCGAAAGCCGCCTGAGCCTGGCCAAGACCGCGTTGCGCGACGCCGCCATCCTGGCGCCCTACCCGGGGGTGGTGACCGAGCGCCACACCGAAGTTGGCGCCTACATCACCAAGGGCGCGCCGGTGGTCAATCTGCTCAACAACCGGGATCTGGAGGTGGAGGCGGATATCCCCTATGACTTGGTCGACGGCCTGGTTGCCGGTGGGGTTGTGCGGGTGATGCTGGACGAGACCATCGCCGCCGACGCGGCGTTGCGCGCCATCGTGCCCGCCGAGAACGCCCGCACGCGCACCCGGCTGGCGCGTTTCACCCTGCCGCCGGAGATCACCACCAGGCACGAGCTGGCCGCCAACCAGAGCGTGACCCTGCTGCTGCCCGAGGGGCCGGAGATCCAGGTGCTCACGGTGCCCAAGGACGCGGTGATCGCGCGGCCCGGCGGTTCCATGGTCTTCGTTGTGGAGGAAGGCGCGGCCCAGCCCCGGCCGGTCACCCTGGGACGCGCGGTGGCCGACGCCTTCCAGGTCCTGGATGGTCTCAGCGTCGGCGAGACCGTGGTCACGCGTGGCAACGAGCGTCTGCGTCCCGGTCAGCCGGTCACGCCAGCCGTGCCCCCCAGCGCCCGAGGAACGGCCGAGGCCAGCCAGCCGCCCGCCACGTCCCCGGAGGGGTAGGCGGCTCCGCCAGGGACGCGGACCCGCGCGCGATGCTGGCCGTCGCGCGCGGCGGCGGGCATCGGCGGCGCGACCAAGGCCCACACCCGGATGGGCCAGCGGCGTGCGGCCCCGTCAACCGTCGACATGCGTGCAATATCAACGGTCATTAACCCTGGCCTGCGCGCTCCGTGGCCCGGCCGTTCCGGAGTCCCGTTCCTCGGCACACCCCGAGACCCCAGCCCTCCCGTTTGCGCCCTGGCCGCACCGGCCGCCTCGGACGCCCCTCGTCCCCTCATGGACACCTCATCATGGATATCATCCGCCTGGCCATCGCCCGTCCCACCGCCGTCATCGCCGCCGTGCTGATGGTCGTGCTGTTCGGGCTGGTCGCCCTCCTGGAAATCCCCATCCAGATGACCCCGGACGTGCGCGAGCCGGTCATCTCCGTCAACACCGAGTGGCCTGGCGCCGCCCCGGCCGACGTGGAACGGGAGATTGTTAACCGCCAGGAAGAGGCCCTCAAGGGATTGGAGGGGCTTCGGGAGATGAGTAGCCAGTCCCTCAATGGGGGCTCCGAAGTGACGTTGGAGTTCAACACCGGCCAGAACATGGACCGGGCCTTGCTGCTGGTGGCCAACCGCCTGGACCAGGTCTCCGACTATCCGGACGAGGCCGATGAGCCAACCCTGGATACCTCCGGCGCCGAAGACCAGCCCATCGCCTGGTTCATCCTGCGCCGCGTCGCCGGCAACGAGACTCCGGTCCACCACTACGGCGACCTCATGGACGACGTGGTGCGGGACCGGTTGGAACGGGTCGACGGCATCTCCCGCATCAATGTCTACGGTGGGAGTGAACGGGAACTGCGCGTCACCGTCGATCCGGTGGCCCTGTCCAAGTATCGCCTGACCGTGCCGCAGGTGGTGGCGGCGTTGCGCGCGGCCAACGTGTCCATGTCGGCGGGCGACGTGGAGGAAGGCAAGCGGCGCTATGTGGTGCGTGTGGAAGGCCAGTTCCTGGAGCCCGCCGATGTGGAGGCCGTGGTGGTGCGCTCGGCCGACGGGCTGGGCGCCGGTGGCCTGGCGCGCGTCACCCTGAGCGACGTGGCCGATGTAGCGTTCGATCACAAGGAGCAACGCGGGCGGATTCGCTACCGAAGCGAGAACGCCCTGGCGTTGAACGCCATTCGTGACACCGGCGCCAATGTCATCGAGACCATGGGTATGATGCGCGAGGCCGTGGCCGAGTTGAACCGCGGGGTGTTGGCCGAGGAAGGCTTGTATCTGGGCCAGGTCTACGATGAGACCGTGTACATCGAGGCGGCCATCGATCTGGTGATCTCCAACATCTACGTGGGCGGAGCCCTGGCGGCCATTGTCCTGCTGGTGTTCCTGAGGGCGGTCGGACCGACGGTGATCGTCAGCCTGGGCATCCCGGTCTCGGTCATCGGCGCCTTCGTGGGCATGGCGGTCATGGGGCGGTCGCTGAACGTGATCTCCCTGGCGGGCATCGCCTTCGCCGTGGGCATGGTGGTGGATGCCGCCATCGTCGTGCTGGAGAACATCTATCGCTTGCGCGAACAAGGATATAGCCGCGCGGCCGCGGCTTACCGCGGCGCCAAGCAGGTGTGGGGCGCCATCCTGGTCTCGGCCCTGACCACGGTCATGGTGTTCATCCCCATCCTCACGATGGAGCAGGAGGTGGGGCAGCTCTTCCGCGACATCGCGGTGGCCATTTCGGTGGCCGTCATGCTGTCGCTGGTGGTGGCCATCACCGTCATCCCGGCTCTGTCCCGCCGCCTGATCGGGCGGGTGCGGCGCAAGGGCGCGGGCCCCGCCGTGCCGCTGCCGGGAATCGACCAGTTCGGCCGTGGCTTCCTGTGGGCCATGAATAGTCTGACGGCCGCCACGGTGCGCAGCAAGGCGCTCAGCCTGATGATCGTCGTCGCCATCACCGTCGCCGCCGGTGTTGTGTCCTGGGTCTATCTGCCGAAGCTTGAATACCTGCCCGAAGGCAATCGAAACCTGGTGTTCGGCGTGATCCTGCCGCCGCCCGGTTACAATCTGGACACCACGACGGCGATTGGCCAGTCCATCGAGGACGCGGTGCGGCCCCTGTGGACCGACGAAGACACCGCCGCGCGCCACGGCCTCCAGGACCCCGAGGACCGACCGGGTGCCGACGCCCAGCGTGGCGGGCCGCTGGCCGCGCTCACCCAGGCCGTGACGGACCTGATCGAGGGCGCCGAGGTCACCGACGCCGGCCCGCCCAGGATCGGCAACTTCTTCTTCGTGGCGCTGCGGACCCGCGCCTTCGTCGGCGCCGCCGCCGAGGACCCGACCCGCGCCAGCGAACTCGTGCCCATCGTGCGCGAACCAGTGTTCGCCGAGCCCGGTACCTTTGGCTTCATCTCCCAGCCGTCGCCCTTTGGCCGGTCGGTGGGCGGTGCGCGGTCCATCAACCTCGATATCTCCGGCGGCGACCTGGAAACCATCCTCGGCGTCGCCCTGCGCGCCGCCGGCAAGGTGGGCCAGGTTCTGCCCCGCGAGCAGGGCAACCAGATGCGCCCCAGGCCCGGCCTGGAACTGGGTGCCCCCGAGGTGCGGGTGTTGCCGGACCTGCTCAAGCTGGCCGACAACGGCGTCTCGGTGCTGGCGTTCGCGCAGACCGTGGATGCCTTCAACGATGGCCTGCGGGTGGATGAGATCACCGTCGCCGGCGAGCGCATCGACCTGACCCTCGCGGGGCCTGTCGACGGCGCCGCCCATACCCAAGGGATCGGCACCCTGCCGGTGGTCACCGAGTCCGGCACCATCCTGCCGGTCTCGACCCTGGGTCATGTCGTGGTCACCGCGGGGCCAACGGAAATCCGCCACCTGGAGGGCAGCCGCACCGTTACCCTGCAGATCCGCCCCAGCACCACCCTGGCCCTGGAGCGGGCCATGGAGATCATCGAGGACGAGGTGATCGCCCCCTTGCAGGCCGAGGGTGTGCCGCCCGGGGTTTCCATGTCTCTGTCCGGCACCGCCGACAAGCTGACCGAAGCGTGGGACGCCATGGTCTGGCAATTGTTGTTGGCGCTGGTGATCGTCTATCTGGTGATGGCGGTTCTGTTTGAGAACTTCTTCTATCCCCTGGTGATCATGGTCACCGTGCCGCTGGCCTCGGCGGGCGCGGTGCTGGCGCTGGCGCTGCTCAACCGTGTGAGCTACCAGCCGCTCGACATGCTCACCATGATGGGCTTCGTCATTCTCATCGGCATCGTCGTCAACAATGCCATCCTGCTGGTGGACCAGACCCTCTATGGCTTGCGGCAGGAGGGTCTGAGCCCTGGCGATGCCATTCGGCAGGCCACCGCCAACCGGGTGCGGCCCATCTTCATGTCCACGCTCACCAGCCTGATGGGCATGTCCCCCCTGGTGCTGTTCCCCGGGGCCGGGTCGGAACTGTATCGGGGTCTGGGCACCGTGGTGCTGGGTGGGCTGGCCATGTCGGCGCTGCTGACCTTGATCATCATCCCGGCGCTGATGAGCCTGGTCATGCCGCTGGTCGAACGCGGCCGCGCCCGACGGCAATCAGGGGCCGTCCCGGATGGGGCCGTCCCGGATGGGGCTGCCCCGGACAAGGCGTCCGGCCCTCGTGGCCCGTCCCCTCGTCGTGGTCGCCCGGCCGCTGACGCGCCGGGGCGGTCCCAGAAGCCCGTCCTCCAACCCGGAGGCGCGGCGCCGGCCTCGGGAGCGGGCGACGATTGAGCGGCGCGCGGCGACGATGACCATCGGGTCATACATGGCGGCGCCGGTGTTCCTTCGGAAGGCCATGATGAAGCGGGGCAACCCAGACTTCGGAGAGACCCATGTCCTCGCCGGGAGCCAAGCCAGACCTTGGCCTGAGCGGGAAGGCCGCCCCTTGACGTCGATAAGCGCCCGTCCGACAAGTCTCGGGAACCGCAATACATATTGTGTGCCCGTGCCCGAATCTCACGCCGTATATGGTGCTTCGCAGGGCTTCCCGGACAGACACTGAGAGTATCACCCTGCCATGAGGGACGCTCACGGCAGGGTGGACTCAAGGCATCGCCCTAGTCACGGAAGTTGTCGTGACACTCCTTGCAGGTTCCACCGAGCTTCTGCATCAGCGGCCCCATCGCGGCCCTGTCCGCTTCCAGCGCGGCGGAGACCAGCGCGTCGGCGGCCTCGGTCATGGCTTGCAGGCCGCCGGAGAAGGTCTCCCAGTTCTCCCAGATGGCCGGCACGGACGTGGTCTCCACCATGGCGTCCTCGGCGGGGTCCTCGAACGCCTCCTGAGAGAGTTCACCGGCGAAGGCGATGGACTTGGCGGCGGCCGCCAGAACCTTGCCGTCCAGCGCGCAGTCGCCCTTCATGAAACAGCCCAGGGTCCCCATGCCGGCACCGGCGACGACCATCACGTCCTTGCGGTGGGCCACGGTGGCGTCGTCGTCATCGGCGGCCGCTGGGGTGGCCGCCGCGCTGGCCAGCAGCAGGGCAACCGCGGTGGCGGCGGCGTATGGTTTGATCATCGGCGCTTCTCCTGTTGTCGCATCGTCATCTGGACGGCACATTGGGAGGCGAGAGAGCCGCGGGCTTCTGCCCGTAAACGGGGTCTCCGCCGGCCACGCTCCCTCTACCAGAGGCTACATTAGTGAAATCTTATTATAACGCCTGTGATCCCGTCCAGGGGCATCCAAGCCGATGCCACAAAAGTCATTGGGACGCAACACCTGTCATGGGTGTGTGAAGGAAAGTGCAGCGTCTAAGCCGTGTTTTCGGCCCCGAGGTCCGTTGCCCGTCCGTCCAAGGGCGCGCCCGGATCCGTCGACGGGATCCCCAGGGCATGGGCAACCCCAGGGTGGGTGACGCGGCCAGCGATGATGATGGTAAGGCCGTCACCGAGACGAGGACTGGCGCCGCGAAACCACGCGTCCTCGTTGACCCGGGCACCGCGGCCTCCGGGGAACCGGCAGGGCGCGGCATCGCCAGGAGCGCGGTCGCGGTCGAGTCGGCGCGTCTCCCGAAGGCGAACCATCGCGGCGCACCTATGGCGTGTTTGTCGACTGGGACTCGAATGCCAACATGTGGGGAACGGCCGCGTTTTTTTCCCATGCGGACGCCGCTCCTGCGAGGGACGGGGGTGAGGCCCTCTAGAGAAAGCGGGTCACCCGCGTTGTGGCCGTGAACACGCGCGCACGACGGGGCTCCATGCCCGCCGATGGGTGTTCTGGTCCTCGGGCGTTGCGGTTGTCCTCCTGCTTTCGGACAGCCGGCCTTGACGCTTAGGAGTCAAACCCGGATAAATGAAGGCGCTTGTAACAATTGTGCTGGCCCGTCCGTCGGAAAAGCCGTGGTGTCGCGACGACCCTCCGCCAGCCGAAAGGACCTATCCCGAATGGTCGCCGAGGAACCCTCGATCGAGACGATGCGGACCGTCAGGGTGCTGCTTGCCGATGATCACGCCCTGTTGCGTGACGGCATTCGGCCGTTTCTGACCGACTTGGCCGAACATGTGGAAATCGTCGAGGCAGTCGACTTCGACGGCGCCCTGGCCCTGGCCACGGAAACCACGCCCGACCTTGTGCTGTTAGACCTGAAGATGCCCGGCATGGCCGGGGTAGAGACCGTCAGCGCCTTTCGCAAGGCGTGCCCGAACGTGCCGGTGGTCATCATCACCGGCCAGGTGGTGCGCGACGATGTCCTGCGGGCCATGGAGCTGGGCGCCTCCGGTTATCTGCCCAAGTCCATGAGCGGCACGTCTTTCGTGCACGCCTTGCGGCTGATTCTCAGTGGCCAGCCGTACTTTTCGGCCCACCTGTTGGGGCCTGGGGGCGGCGAGGTCGAAACCACCAACCATGCCCCGGGTGGACGGTTCGCCGACCTGACCAACCGCGAGGTGCAGGTTCTGTCGTTGCTGGTGCGCGGTGAGTCGAACAAGGAAATCGGCCTTCACCTCGGCCTGACCGAGATCACGGTCAAATCGCACATGCGCAGCATCTTCAAGAAGATCGGGGCCGCCAATCGCACCCAGGCCGTGGCCATGGCCATTCAGCACGGAATCTCCGGCTGAGGCAAAAAGCGACGACCCCTGTCGGGCGGTGGTGGGCCAAGATCCGCATGTTCTGGTCGCGAT
>JANQGN010000635.1 GCA_028277295.1 Rhodospira sp. | reverse complement strand
CCCCCCTTGCCGGAGCCCCTGCGGGCCCTGGTGGACTGGTGCGCGGCCTACACCCTGGCGCCGCTGGGCCAGGTGCTGCGCCTGGCGCTGTCCATGCCGGAGGCGCTGGAGCCTCCCAAGCCCCGCCCCGGCTACCACCCCGCCGTCGCCGACCTGTCCGAGGTGGCGGGCCTGCGCGTCACCGACGCCCGCCGGAAGGCCCTGGCCGCCGCCGCCGGCTGGCCTCGCGCCGAACCGCCGCCAACCGCCGCCGCCCTGGCGCGCGCGGCCGGCGTGACCCCGGCGGTGGTCAAGGGCCTGGCCGAGACCGGCGGACTGGCCGTGGTGCCGGTCGTGGAGGAGCCCGAGATCCCCACCCCCGACCCGAACCGGCCTGGACCGACGCTGTCCCCCGACCAGCGGTCGGCCGCCGATCGGCTGCGGGCCATGGTCGGCGCCGGGTTCGGCGTGGCGCTGCTGGAGGGCGTCACCGGCTCCGGCAAGACCGAGGTCTACTTCGAGGCCATCGCCGCGACCCTGGCGGCCGGCAAGCAGGTGTTGGTGCTGCTGCCGGAAATCGCGCTCACCGCCCGCTGGCCGGAGCGCTTCCGCCGCCGCTTTGGCGCCACCCCGGTCCCCTGGCATTCCGATCTGCCGCGCGGTCAGCGGCGCGACCTGTGGCGGGCCGTCGCCCAGGGCCGCGCGCCGGTGGTGGTGGGGGCGCGCTCGGCCCTGTTCCTGCCCTTCCCCGACCTCGGGCTGATCATCGTCGACGAGGAACACGACGGCGCCTTCAAGCAAGACGACGGCGTGCCCTACAACGCGCGCGACATGGCGGTGGTACGCGGCCGCACCGGCGGCCTGCCGATCATCCTGGCCTCGGCGACGCCGGCCCTGGAGACACTGTTGAATGCCCGCGCCGGGCGCTATCTGCATGTGCCGCTGCCCCGGCGCCACGGCGGCGCCCGGCTGCCCACCATGGCCACCCTGGACCTGCGCGAGCATCCCCCGGAGAAGTGGGCGCGCCAGGGGGTGCCCGCCCCATCCTTCCTGGCCCCGCCGCTGCTGGACGCCATGGCCGAGACCCTCGGGCGCGGCGAGCAGACCCTGTTGTTCCTGAACCGGCGTGGCTATGCGCCGCTGACGCTGTGCCGGGCCTGCGGCCATCGTCTGCACTGCCCGCACTGCTCGGCCTGGCTGGTGGAGCATCGCCACCGCCGACAGCTTCAGTGCCATCACTGCGGCCACACCGTCCCCATGCCGTCCCAATGCCCCCAGTGCGGCGCGACCGACGCCCTGGCCGCCTGCGGCCCCGGGGTGGAGCGCCTGGCCGAGGAGGTGGTCGCGCGCTTCCCCCAGGCGCGAACGGTCGTGGCGGCGTCGGACACCCTGGCCGGACCGGCGGCGGCGGCCGAGTTCATGGAGCGCATCGAGGCCGGCGGCGTGGATATCGTCATCGGCACCCAGGTGATGGCCAAGGGCCACCATTTCCCGCTGCTGACCCTTGTTGGCGTAATTGACGCCGACCTGGGCCTGTCCGGCGGCGACCTGCGCGCGGCGGAGCGCACCTTTCAGCTCTTGCATCAGGTCGCCGGACGCGCCGGACGCGCCGAGCGCCCGGGCCGCGTGCTGTTGCAGACCACCGACCCCGCCCACCCGGTCATGCGGGCGCTGGCCGACGGCAATGCCGAGCGCTTTCTGTCCGTGGAGGCGGAAACACGCCAGGCGCTGACCATGCCGCCGTTCGGCCGGCTGGTGGCCCTGATCGTCTCCGGCCGCGAGGAAGACGCGGTGGTCGCCGCCGGCCGCGCCCTGGCCCGAGCCGCGCCGCGCGCCGCGGGGGTGGAGGTGCTGGGGCCGGCCCCGGCGGCGCTGGCGCTGTTGCGCGGGCAGCATCGGCACCGGCTGCTGCTCAAGGCCACGCGCGACGTAAGGGTACAGCCGCTGGTCCGCGACTGGCTGGCCGCCACCGCCCTTCCCCGAGGTGTGCGGGTGCGGGTGGACGTGGACCCTTACGGTTTTCTGTGACGGCCCCCATCGCTCGGCCATGGGCGCCGATCCGGCGATATCGCTACACCACGCCACCGCCGCGCAGGGCCAGGACCGTGATGTCATCGTGCTGCGCCACGCCACCGATGAACCGGGTCACCTCCCCCTCCAGCGCCATCACCAGCGCGTCCGGCCGCAGCGTCGCGCAGTCCTCCAGCTTGGCCTTGAGCCGTGACTCGCCGAAGGCCATCCCGGCGGCATCGGTGGCGTCAAGCAGGCCCTTGGTGAAGGCGACAAGGGTCTCACCGCTGTCCACCGCCCACGTCTGGCCCGCATACACCGCGTCGGGGTGGACCCCCAGGGGCCGGCCGCGACTGCAGCCGGCGGCGACGACCCCACGGCGCGGACTGAGGACGATCGGATCAGGATGCCCGGCGCTGGCGAGGCTCATCGTCCCGGCGTCGAGGTCCATGGTGCCGACCAGCAGCGCCACCCGTTCGCCCGCGCCGTCCAGGCACAACGCGCCGTTGGCCCAGGCCAGCACGGCATGGGGCTCCACGTGTCCCCCCTCGGCAATCAAGCGATCGATGCTCCGGCGCACAACGGCATGAACGCGCGCCATGGCGAGGGCAGCGGCGACGCCGGTATCCGCCACCGTGCCGATCATCAAGAAGACCGATCCATCGGGCAGCATGAAGACATCGTGAAAATCGCCCGCCGGTTCGGCCGCCGACACGGTGACCGCCGCCGCTGGTTGCGCGTCGCCCGCCCCACGCAAGGCAATCCCTGACAACGCCGTCTGCAGCATCCGCGCCCTCTGATAGTCGCGGGCGCGGCGTTCCTGGACGGCCCGGATGTCCTGGCGCAGCCGCCTCTTCTCCAGGATCGCGCTGACTCGCCCTTCCAACAGTCGCACGTTGAACGGCTTGAGCAAGAAGTCCTCGGCGCCCAGGTCCATGCACTGGACAATATCGTCCATGTTGCCGATGGACGAACTGATGATGACCGGTGTGTCGGTCAGCATCCCTTCCTTCTTCAGCCGCCGGAGTACCTCGCCACCACTGATGCGCGGCAAGTTGAGGTCGAGCAGGACAAGATCGAAGGTCTGCTGCTTGGCGATGTCCAGGGCATCACGACCATCGGTCGCGACGGTCAGCTCGGTGAAGCCGGCCTTCTGGAGGTACAGGCCAATGAGTTGCTGGCTGAACTCATCATCCTCCACGACCAAAATACGCTCGGTGCGTGGCATGAAGTCGCTGTGCGGCACGACATCCGTTCCTTTGTCCGGCTCGCCTCTCAGAACCCGTCCGGAAAGCCTCGAAAACCGCCGTATGTTGTATGTCGGTCGCCGAACCGCAAACCGTATGCGGTGTTTTTCAGGGTTTTCCGGACAGACACTCAGATGCGGCGTGTGATTGGGGATCCCTCGGTGCTTGGGCCGGCGTTTCCCACTCCATCATACCCCATCACCGGGCCATCAGGATCGTCCTGTCCGACGGCGGCTTGGCATATGAAGGGGTGTCACCCTGCGTCAGAGAAAATACGGCACCGTCCACAACAGGCAACAATAATTTCGCGTTCATGACAAAGAGGCGCCCCTGGCCTAAAGACAGTAAGACTTTATATATAATTTTTTTGGTTGACGTCACAGAGAAAATACCCTAAATCTTACATTGTACAGATTATTTTTGTAACATATCTAAAATAGAATTCATTTTTGAACTCAGATCGTGACAGCATGACTACGCCGGAGCCGCGAGGAATGCCATGAAAAGACTCTCTTTCGCGTCCCCTCTTCGAGGTTTGATTCTTCTTTTATTGATGATGGTCGCTGGCTTTGGACCCGCGAATGCCGGAACCGTCTTGCACGAAAGTCTGCCATCGGCCGAATTGGGACGTGACTATCGGTTTACCGTCTATCTCCCCGACGGATACAAGGAGTCCGGGTTGCGCTATCCGGTCGTGTACCTTCTGCACGGCGCGAGCGGCGACGAGACCGACTGGCTGGTGAAGGGCAAGATCGAGCCGACGCTGGACCGTCTGATCGCACGCGAGCGCATCCAGCCCGTCATCGTGGTCATGCCCGGTCACAAGGGGGCTTGGTGGGTGGATGGCAATGCCGAGCAAGCGGAAACGGTATTGCTGACGGAGTTGCTGCCGACGATCGAAGAGCGGTTCCGCGCCCTGGCCGAACGGGACGGCCGGGCCTTCGCCGGCCTGTCGGCTGGCGGCTACGCGACCATCCGGCTGGCCCTCAGGCACCCTAGGCTCTTCGCCGCCGGCGCCGCCTTGAGCCCCGCCATCTATCAACCCGACCCGCCCATCAACTCGTCGGCGCACAGGAATCCCCCGTTCCAAAAGGACGGACAGTTCGACAGCACCACCTGGCGACGGCTGAACTGGTCCACCTACTTCGACGCCTACAAGGCGCAATCGCTCCGGGTGCCGTTGTACATCAATTCCGGCGATCACGACCGCTTTGAAATCTACTACCACGCCGCCGTCTTCCACCGTGCCTTGCGGGCGCTTCAGCCGGACAAGACGGTTTTCCGTGTCGTCGACGGCGACCATGCGTGGCGGGTGTGGGAGCACAGCATCGATGAGGCTTTGACGTACGTGATGCCCTATCTCAAGACCCCCGAGGCCGCCCGTCCCTAGGGCCTGTTGACATTCGGGACGCGACCACGGTTGAGACGAAAACGGTCGGAGATCAGGAACGAGGACGAAGGACATGCCGCGCATAGTCGAGGACGAGCGACGCCATCCCGGGCCGTTTTCGTCCAATCCCCCCCATAAGAACAGGCGGCGGCGCGAGGGGCGGCGCCCTTGCATGCCAGAGGCGTGACAACGCCGCCCCCGTCTCATGAGGGGCCAGTGGCGGTCCACGCCCGCGACCGAAAGGCCAACCGCGACACCCAGGCCGGATCACCCGAACCGCAACCGCCCACACGAAGGCTCCTCATGTCCAACGACCGCTTCACCCAGGCGCGCCTGCATGCGCTCTATCGAATCCTCAACACCCCGGTACAGCCGTGGCCACACCGCCATCTTTTTGTTGAAAACGTCTTCCCGGACGCATTTTACGACGAGCTTCGGCGCGCCATGCCCGCCGCGAACGCCTACACACCGCTGGCCAAGACCGGGAAGGTGGCGGACGGGGATTACGAGATGCGCGCCGGATTCCTGCTAGACGACGAGCACATTGGGCGTGTACCCGCCGATATCGCGCGCTTCTGGACCGCGCTGTTCGACGACGTCTTGAATGATGAGTTCGCCGGCGCCCTGCTGGAGCGTCACGCCGGGGACATCCGCGATCGGTTGGCACGTGAGGGCGCCCCGCCCGCTCACCCCACCCAGCGAGACATGATCCTGGTCCGCGATAGCAGCTCCGACGGCGTCAAGGTGCACACCTCGGACCCCCGCAACCTGCTGACCCTGCTGTTCTACCTGCCCGAGGATGATCGCCACGCCGAGTGCGGCACCACCCTTTACCTCCCCAAGGATCGCGACCGGCGGTGCTGGGGGGGGCCGCACCACGATTTCGCCGGCTTCGACCCGGTCCAGACCATGCCCTACCTGCCCAACGCCCTCTTCCTGTTCGTGAAGAACGACGAGTCATTTCACGGCGTGAAGCCGATCCATGTGAACGGCCTGCGTCGCGACCTGCTGCTCTATTACATCCACTGCTGAGACCAATACGTCCCCTGCCGAGACCGACGCGGCCGGGCTCCCCCCCCTGGTGCCCGGCCCTACCCCAATCAGCCGAATGGTCGGACCCGATCAGTCCTCCAGCGCGGCATCAGCGGGGGGAGTCACGCCATGTTGGGCCGCCGCGGCCTGCGAGATGAACAGCCTCGGCTCGGGCAGCAGCACCGGCAGGGTGGCGGGATCGGCGCCAGCCAGGACCTTGGCCATCTGCTCGGCGGCGGTGGCGCCCATGTCCCGGTTGTGCGGCGCGTACGTCGCCAGCCAACCGCCCTTCGCCACATAGGTCTGGGTGCCTCCGTACAGGTGAACCTTGTCACCGATGGCGGCATGGACCTCCTTGGCGGCGGACGCCAGATAGCTGTCGGCGCCGGCATAGCAGCTGTCGACGTCGATCTTGCCGGACGCCACGTCGGCGAGGACCGTCGTCAGCGTGTCGGTGCCGGGGGCAACGCGCGACGACACCACGGTGACGCCGTTCTCTTCGGCCCACTGGGCAACGTCCTTTTCGACGAGCACGGAATTGGGCTCGCGCACATTGTAGAGGACCAGCAGCTTCTTGATGGGCGTCAACGCGTTGAAGGTATCGAGCTGGTCGGCGACGGGAACGCCGTTGGTGACGCCGGTGACCGGCACGCCGGGCGTCTCCAGGGACTGCACCAGCTTGGCGGCCACGGGATTGAACACGATGTTGAAGACGACGGGCGAGTGGTCGCCAACGACACTGGTGGCAAGCTGGGTCCCCACGGTGCCGTAGGTGTAGACGGCATCGTAGACCTTGTTGGCGATATCGCCCTCGAGCCCACGCAGCTGCCCCGCCAGCGCGGCACGATCCTGCCTGGCGTTGATCTCCTGGAAGCTGGCGTCAACACCCAAGTCGGCCAGCGTGGACTTGAAGACCTGATCGGCCTCCATGCCCTCCTTCCACAGAACCATCAGAATGTTCTTGTCCGCCGCCGCGGCCGGCTGGCCGGTCACTGATAGCAAGGACATGGCGCCCAGCAGCGCGGCGGAAACCATCTTCATGGTCATCACTTATCTCCCGTCTTTGCAAGAAATTGTCACAATGTGTCAAGAGACACATTTTATACTAGATCAAACATCCTATAGTTTACAAGTTTATGAAGAATGTTTTTTTCATTGACACGAAAGATCGCCAAGCCATAATTTGGCGAATCTGTTGTTCCAAAGGTACTTCCGGATGCGAAATGAAACGGCGACGGCCGCCCGTCCCAAGACGGACCCGGGCGCGGGGTATGTCGCGCCCATGCGCTGGCTCTTGCCCGCCGCCTTTTTTCTCGCCACCACCGCCGATGCATCGTCGAACGCCTTCCTGCCGGTCTTCGCCCGCACGCTGCCAGTCGCCATGCCGGCGGTGTCGGCGGACATGGCCGCCGGCATGCCCATCGCCGCGTTCTGGCTGATGGTGGCGGTGGCGCAATTGACCGCCGGCCTCTGGGAACGCGGACGCGATCACCGCCGGCTGATCATCGGCGCCCTGGTGCTGTTGGCGCTGGCCCAGGCGCTGTCCGGCTTGGCCGGAAGCGTGCCGGTCCTTGTCCTCTGGCGCGGCGTGGGCGGCTTCGCCACCGGCGTCGTCATGATCCTGGCTCAGGATGGCATGCTGCGCGGCGCCGGCGCGGCCGCCCGAACCAGGGCGTCTGGCACCTATCTCAGCGCCTTCTTCGCCGGAACCATCGCCGGAACGCTCGGAGGCGGCTTTGTCGCCGCCCAGGCCGGGTACGGCGCGGCCTTCCTGGCCGCCGCCGCCGTCGCGGGCGGCGCCATCCTGATCGCCCTGCGGCTGCCGTCGCACCGCGCGACGACGTCCCCCCAGCCGTTCCGGATGGGGCCCCTGCTTCGCAACCCCGCCTTCATGGCGCTGGTTCTGCTCGGGGCCATGCCATCGCGGCTGTTGATCGCCGCCTTTCTCTATTACCTGGCGCCCCTGCGGCTGCACGATCTGGGCTTGACCGCCACCGAGATCGCCTGGGCGCTGGCGCTCTACGCCGCGATCATGGCCACGACCACGCCACTGTGGTCGCGCCTGATCGACCGCAGCGGCCGGCCGCTGCTGTTTGCCCTGGGCGGCCTGGCCCTCTCCGCCGTCGCCATGGCGGCGGTTCCGTTGATCCCGCACGCGGGCTGGCCGGGCACGGCCGGGGTGGTCGCCGGCATCATCCTGCTGGGAACCGCCCAGGCCATGGGCATGGCGCCGCAGGTGACACTGCTGTTCGCGGTCGCCAGGCCCGAGATGCAGCGGTTTGGCCGCACACCGGTGCTTGGAGTCTTCCGGGTGTTCGAACGGGCGGGCCTGTTCACCGGCCCGTTGCTGGCCGGAGTCTTGGTCAATACCGGCCATGACGAGGCCCTGATCGCCCTGGCCTTGCTGGCCGCCCTCGCGACACCGGCCCTGGCCGCCGCTCTCGCCCTCTCCGCGCGCGCGCCCTTGGCGCGCCCCGTCGCCGATCCGGAGGCCATCCCATGAGTAGCCCCTCGCCGGACACCCTGCCCAACGTCCCCGTTCCGGCAAACGATGCCGACAGCCTGCCCTTCCTGTCCTGGGGCGACGCCATGACCTGGGAGGAATTCGAACTGCTGGTGGACCGCACGACGGTCCCGTTCAAGGACGGGTTCGACCTGTGCTTCTTCAACTATGTCCATCCCGTCCGCCTTCAGGGGCACTGGCCCGCGCACCAGCGGAAGGAGACGCCCATCCGGATTTCCTATACCGAGTGGGGCCACATGGACTCGCCCCTGGTGATCTGTGTTGGCGGTATCGCCAACACCGCCCGACGCTGGGATTACCTGGCCCAGGCCCTGTGCGACCAGTTCCGCGTCATCTGCCTGGATTGGCCGGGACGCGGCATGAGCGCCTGGATGCCGACCCAGGGCGACTACACGCTGGACACCAATGTCGAGATGATGCGGCAACTGATGATCCATCTCGATTGCAGACGCGCGCATTTCATCGGCTCGTCGCTGGGCGGGAGCGCCGCGATGGCCTTGTCCGCCCGTCGTCCCGATCTGGTCGACCGCCTCGTCCTCAACGACATCGGCCCCCACATGCCGGCGGAGCGACGGCGCCGCCGCGCTCAGGCGGTGGCCCGCCACTACGTGTTCCGCCGGCCAGTCGACCTCTTCCGCCGGTTGGGGGCCGCCGCCAAGAACGAGGGCCCGGTCACGGAGGACGAGTTGCTGCACAACACCTACTTCCAGACCACATGGTCCGATGGCCATGGCGGCCGAATCTATCGCCACGATCCCCGCGCGCTGCAAGCCTACGCCGAGGAGGCCACCAAGAGCATCGAGCAATGGCCGGACTGGGAGCGCATCGATGGTCCGGTCCTGGTCATCCACGGCATGGAGTCCGACGCCCTGTTGGACGAGACCGTCGCCCAGATGACCGCCAAGCCCGACGTGATCGCGATGGAGGTCCCCAAGACTGGCCACACCCCGGCGCTCAGCGACGCCAACCAGATTCATTTCGTCCGACAATGGCTGCTGGACCGGGGGCCAGAGGCACCCTTCACCTGCCTGTTGCCGCCGGTCACGCCGCGCCGCCTGTTCGGTGCCGGCGCCGCTGGCGCCGCCAGGCCGCGCGCCAAGACGTCCAGCGCATGACCGCACCCGCCATCGCGGCTCCGGTTGTCGACTCGTCAAACACCGTCGCCCGGCTTCACCGCCTCGACGCCCTGACGATCGAGTCGACCCTGGCCGACCTGCCCGCCTGTGACCTGTCGGTGAATGGCCACGTGCTGGTCGGCGAGGTCCACGCGCTGTTCTCCGCCCACCCCGAGGTGCCCGGGTTGGTCGTCGTCGATGATGGCCGTTATGTCGGCATGCTCCCGCGCGGCCGTTTCTGGGAATATCTCTCGCAGCCGTTCAGCCGGGACCTCTATTTCCGCCGCCCCATCACCAAGTTGCTGGAGATCAGCGGTTTCGAGCCACTGTGCCTGGACGCCACCGAGCGGATCGAGCAAGCGGCACGGACGACGCTGACGCGCCCGACCAACCGTGTTTACGACCCGGTCGTACTGACCTATCCCGACGGACGTCATGCCGTGCTGGACATCCGGGTCATCCTGCTGGCGCTGGCCAGCGTGCTCGACACCACCAACAATCAGAACAGGACATTGCTGGACGATGTCCGCAACCACGCGGACAAGCTGGAAAGCACGCTCAAGGAGCTGTGCCTGACCGAAGAGCGGCTGGTCAGCGACATCCTGGCGCGCGAACACACCGAGCAGCAGTTGCGCGACAACCGCGCGCGCATGCTGCGCCAGACCACGGCGCTGCAAGAAATCGCCACGCTGGACGCGGTACAGGACTCCAATTTCGATCGGACGCTAAAGGACATCACGCGCATCACCGCCCTGACGCTCAGGCTGTCGCGCGTCAGCATCTGGCTCACCAGCGACGACGACGACACCATCCTGCGCCGGGCCGCCGACCATGGCGACATCGGATCGCCCGCCGTCGCGCTCGGCCTCACCCTGGGGTCCTACCCGCTATACAATAGGGCGCTGAAACGTGACCTGTCGCTGGAGGTCGCCGACGTCGAGGCCGACGTGCGGGTGGCCGAACTGCTGGACCCGATGTTGCGCCCAGCAGGAATCACCGCCCTGGTACACGCGTGCATTGTCGCCGCGGGCCGCCATATCGGCGTACTGCGCTGCGAGCACACCGGCACCCCGCGCGAATGGACGGAAGATGAACTGAACTTCGTCAAGGCCGTGGCCAACTTCATCGCGCTTATCGCGATCGGCCAGGATCGCAAGCGCGCCCTCAAGGCCTTTCACGACAGCGAACAGCGCCTCTTGCGACTTCTGGAGACCAGCCCGGTGGGCGTCTGCCTGATCGACCGCGACGGCGCCATCCGCTTCTCCAATCCCAGCCTCTGCGCCTTCTTCCAGCGTGATCGCGCCGTGTTGGCCAACATCCCGTTCACCGACCTTTTTGCCGATCCCGACCACCACGCCCAGTGCCTGGCCCGGTTCGAGATGGATGGCGGCCTGCATGGCATCGAGACAGACTTCGTGCGCGCCGACGGGGCGATGCGCTGGGCCATCATGTCCTGGGACCGCGCCCATTTCGCCGGCCAAGATGTGATCGTGGCGTGGCTGTTCGACATCACCGACCTGAAGGACGTCGAGGAAAACCTGCGCCAGGCCAAGGAACAGGCCGAGGCCGCCACCCAGGCCAAATCGACCTTTCTTGCCACCGTGAGCCACGAAATCCGCACGCCCATGAACGGTGTGCTGGGTATGCTCGACGTCCTGCGCCTCTCGACACTTGATGCCGACCAGGATCGCGCGGTCACGCTGATGCGCGAAAGCGCCCTGTCGCTGCTGCGCCTGATCGATGACATCCTGGACCTGTCCAAGATCGAGGCCCGCGGCGTGGATCTGGAACAGGTGCCGGTGAGCATCGAAGAGACGGTGGAGGGCGTGGCCGCGACCCTTCGACCGATCGCCCGGAACCGCGTGCTGCGCCTGGTGACCTTCGTCGATCCGGCGATTCCCGCCTCCTTGCTCGGCGACCCGCTGCGGCTTCGGCAGATCCTGTTCAATCTGGCGGGCAATGCCCTGAAGTTCACCAGCACGGGCCAAGTCACACTGCGGGCGGACCTGCGCGCGCGGCAAGACGACCGCGCCAGCCTTCGGTTCTCCATCATCGATACAGGCATGGGACTGACACGCGAACAGGTCGCCCGGCTGTTCGAGCCGTTCACTCAGGCCGACATCTCCATCCATCGCCGCTTTGGCGGCACCGGCCTTGGCCTGTCCATCTGCCGCCTGCTGGCGCATGTGATGGGAGGCGGCATCAGCGTGGACAGCAAACCCGGCCAGGGCAGTACCTTCCACGTGGACATCGCCTTGCCACTGGCCGACGATCCCGCGACACCCCAGGCGCCGCCCCGCCTCGACGGCATCGCCGCCGTCGTTGTGATGGCTCATGAGGACGAGCGCGTCGTCGTCGACCGCTACCTCGCCGCCGACGGCGCCCAGGTCACCGCCTTCGCCGAGGCATGCCAGGCCCGCGCATGGCTGGACGGGAACCGGCCGGACGCCCCCTTGGTTGTCGTGGTGGACGACGCTCTCTCGGCGCCGGACGATCCTGACTTGGCGACGGTCTGGCTGACGCAGGACCACAAACCGGTGCGGCGCCGCGACCTGACCGAGATGGCCGCCGTCGCCGTCGGCAGGGGCTCGGCCGCCTCGCCGCCGCCACATCACCACGAGACGCCGGCGGCGACCGCGGCGGCGGTCCGCCTGGCCCCGGGCGGACGCATCCTTGTCGCCGATGACCATCCCATAAACTGCGAGGTGATCCTGCGACAGCTCGCGCTGCTGAACTGCGGCGCGGACGCGGTGCATGACGGCCGCGAAGCCTTGGCGGCGCTGGACAGCGAACCCTATGTGCTGCTGCTGACGGATTGTGAAATGCCCGAAATGGACGGGATCGCGTTGACCCGCGCGGTAAGGGCCCGCGAACAGGCCAGTGGCCGGGGCCAGCATTTACCCATCATCGGTATCACCGCGAACGCCCAGGCTTGCGTAACCGCCAACTGCATCGCCGAGGGCATGGACGACTGCCTGATCAAGCCCGTGGACACGGCGCGGCTGGGATGCAGCCTGTCCAAGTGGCTGCCCGTCGCCGCCGTCGATGATCCGCCCGATCACGACGGCACGACGATCGACGCGGCGTCAACCCCGCCAACGCCGCCGCCCGCTCCCCCCACCGATGATCCCATCACCGTTCAGGCTTTCGCCGACGTGCTGGGCGACGACCGCGACGCCATCCGGGGCCTGCTGCACCGCTTCCTCGCGACCAGTGCCCCGGTCCAGGACGACCTGCGCCAGGCCATCGCCCACGGTGAGTCGGCCGGGACCGTCCAGAGTCTGGCGCACAAGCTCAAGGGCGCGTCAGGCATGGCGCGCGCGACCGCCCTGGCCCAGCTTTGCCTGGAAACGGAACAGGCCGCCGCCGCCGGGGACGGGGCCGCCGTCACGCGCCTCGGCCCGCGCCTCGACGCGGAGTGGGCGCGGATCGAACGTTTCATCGCCGATTTCTGAGAACCCGTCCGGAAAGTCTCGGCAACCGCAATATATTGTGTGCCTTAGCCCGAAGCGTACGCCGTATGTAGTGTTTTGCAAGGCTTTCCGGACAGACACTGAGAACCCGTCCGAAACGTCCCGAAAACCGGAGTTTATTGTATCCCGATCCTCGAAAAGCATGCCTTACCCGGTGTGTTTCACGGCTTTCCGGACAGATACTTGGGACCGGCTTATCCCCCTGTGTCCGGTCGGCGCAGTCGATGGTGGATCCGGCGGTCACGCGTACCCCAAGTCATGGGGTTCCCGGACACAAGGGGGATAAGCCTTACTTGGGAAAGGCCCACATGGACGCGCAACGCCAACCCGAGGAGGGTCGCCCCATCCTCTTCATCCGCCACGGTGAGACCGACTACAATCGCCGCCATGTGCGCTGCGGCGGCGACGTGGACATTCCCCTGACCGAGCACGGCGAGACACAGGCCCGGCGGGCCGCCGAGACACTGCGCGCCCATGCCGCGCCCATTGACGCCATTATCACCAGCCCGTTGCGGCGGACCCGGCGCACCGCCGACCTGATCCGGGAGACCCTGGGCCACCCCTGCCCGCTGGTCCTTCATGACGGCCTGATCGAGCGTCGCCTTGGGGCCTGGAACGGATTGGACATCGCCGCCACCCAGTCCTTGCTGGACGCCGGCGCTCCACCGCCCGGCGGAGAAACGGAAGACGCTTTCCGCGCCCGCGTCCGCCAGGCCCTGGCGGACATCCTCGGCCGCCCCCATCGGCTACCGCTGCTGGTCGCCAGCAAGGGTGTCGCCCGCGTCATTGGTATCATTGCCGGCGCCGCCCCGACCGTGCCCGCCGGCAACGCCGAGGTCATCCCGTTCGACATTCCCGCTCGGGCGCTGTCCTGATCACATCCTGGCCCGACACCAAGGCCCCAATGCCACATGCCGACGCACGGTCATGGTCGCGGATTGATGAGTTCATTTTTCACTGGCCTGTCCGCGCGAGAGCATGTTGCGCGATTTCTGAATTGCCCGGCACGCTCTAAGTGTCTGTCCGGAAAGCCTTGCAAAGCACCACATACAGCATGCGATCCGGGCACAGGAACACAACATATTGCGGCTCCCGAGACTTTCCGGACGGGCTCTAACAATTTGTTTCTCAAGCAAATCGCCCCCAAAAGATCTTCCAGGGCGATCTGGGCCAGATCGCTCGGGATTTGCTCTGGGCAGCGCCGCCCAGGCCGGGGCGATCAACATCGTCTCCCGCGGCCCCTGTATCCCGAGACGCGGTTTTTACGGACAGTTTAAATTCGTTGCAACCCCAAAAGAGAATGAGTATTATTCTCTATAATAATCCTGACAATGCTCAGGGCCTTTCAGTGGACGCAGCGTTTGGACAGGCGAGCAGAGGGTGCGCCACCAATGGGTGTTAAGCTAACGCCGAACAAGGCCCACCATGGGGTTTCAGTGGGCAGTAACGCGGCATCCGTTTCCACTACAAACACGAGTACCTCCACGCAGGGTGAACCTACTTTCTTTAGTTCTATCAATGACCATTATTCTACTTCAGATAATACCTGCCGTTGGCTTCGGCCCCGGACCTGCACGGATACCCGCCTGTGCCTTGAGGTAAACCCGGATCTGGGCACCGGACGCATGGACTTCCTGCTGTTCCGCAATGGCGTGACCTTCAGCGTCGGCGACTTCCTGGTGTGGGATAACCTGGAGAGGGCCTATCCTCCCGTGGGACCCCAGTTTGGGTTCAACATCAATCTGGCTGGTCGGCTCGAGGTGACCACGCTAGAGCGGGGCGTTCGCCAGCATATCTCCAACAGCGACGTATGGTTGCGCGCCGGAGACATCGGCCCGATGCGGACACACGCATTCGCCCGCAACCGAATACGCGGGGTGTCTGTCGATCTTCCCGCCGACATGGTCAAGCACTGGCGGGAGGAAGGGCCAAGTGCCTTCAACGCCGCCATCGGTGGCATCCTGGCCGGATCCCGGCCGGGATGCTCCCCTGTCCGGGCGGTGAACGGCCGCATCCTGGAGATCGCGGGCGCCCTCGTCGATGTGAACACGGAAACAGTGTGTGGACGCCTGCACACGGAATCCCTGGTGCTGGGCCTGCTGGCCGAACTGCTCGCCCCGGACGCGGCAACGGACCACGTCACAGGCATCGGCATCGGCGCGCGGGTCGCGCGTGAAAAGCGGGCGGCGCTGGACGAAGCCATGGATATCCTGCGGACCGAGTTGCTGGATCCGCCGACCATCGCCCAACTGGCGCGCCGGGTCGGGCTGAATGAGTTCTACCTGACGGCCGGCTTCAGGGAACGGTTCGGCATGTCCATCGCGGACTGCGCGCGGACCCTGCGCATGACCCTGGCGCGCGGGCTGATCGAGCGGGAGGGCCATTCGGTGCAGCAGGCGGCCGTGGCGGTCGGGTTCTCCAACCCGAGCCATTTCGCGGCGGCCTTCCGACGCGTCCACGGCTGCCTGCCGTCACGTCTCGGCGTTCAGAGCGGCAAACGATAGCCCAGCACGGCGCCCGCGTTTTTTCCCGGTTCGGGTCGCGGCTTTGCGGCCTCGGGTGGAGTGGTGCCAAGGGGCGACCGTAAACTGCGGACCTGATCGCCTCGCCCCCCAGGGGTCGCGAGCACACCCGTGACACCACGGCCCTACCCGCCATGCCCCTGTTGCCGACAGACCCAAGTCCGGGAGTCCGGGACGGTCATGGCCCGTGGTCCGAACCAGGCCGGCTGGGCACCTTGCGCCTCGCCAGAGCAAATCCCGAGCGATCTGGCACAGATCGCCCTGGAAGATCTTTTGGGGACGATTTGCTTGAAAAACAAATCGTTAGAGCATGTTGGGCGATTCGGAAATCACGCAACATACTCTAACTAGAGCGGATCGCGCCGATTCACGCTCGAAATCGGCCCCACCACTGTGGTTCCGATTTCGAGGGATCGGTGCCAAGAGCCCGTCCGGAAAGTCTCGGGAACCACAATATAGTGTGTGCCCGTGTTCGAATCGCATGCCGTATGTGGTGCTAAGCAAGGCTTTCCGGACAGACAC
>JANQGN010000630.1 GCA_028277295.1 Rhodospira sp. | reverse complement strand
GAACGGCCCCGGTGAAGGGCACGCCGAGCGCGTTCACGCAAGGAGACGTTTGCAGATGGGTACCTTGAGCATCTGGCATTGGATCATCGTTCTGATTGTCATCCTGCTACTCTTCGGCGCGGGTAAGATTCCCCGGCTGATGGGTGACGTGGCCAAGGGCGTCAAGGCCTTCAAGAAGGGTCTGGCCGACGATGACGATGCCGCCGGAGAGGGCGCGTCCAAGAAGATTGAGAGCGACTCCGCCACCAGCGGATCGGGCAGCGGCGAGACCCGCAAGGACGGGGCCGCCAGCGGCTGACTGACACTTGGCCCTGGCGCCTTCGCGACAAGGCTTCCGGCGCGGTCCGTCACCCATGGCGCGCGCCCAGGGCCGGGGCGACGATAGCGCCAAGAGCGCCGCGGCCGGCGCGGCGGCGAGTCCTGTTTTCATCGGTTTCCATGCCCGGGCGCGCCATAGCCATGCGGGCCTTTGATTGTGTCCGGAGTTCCCGGCAATGCTTGACCTCGGATGGATCGAACTGGCCGTGGTGGCTGTGATCGCCCTGATGGTGATCGGCCCGAAGGACCTGCCAAAGGTACTACGCACCCTGGGCCAGTGGACGCGCCGGCTGCGATCCCTGGCCCGCGACTTCCAGGGGCATGTGGACGACATGATTCGGGAGTCGGAGTTGGAGGACCTGCGCGACGGCGTCAACACCGTGCGCGGTCGCAACCTTGGCAAGACGCTGAACAAGATGGTGGACCCTGACGGCAGCCTCGCCAAGGACCTGGACGAGGTGGAACGGCGCGCCCGCCAGGCCCCCACCGCCGCGGCAAAGGACAGCAGCCAGGGAGCCGGCGGCCGGGGCACGGTGCTGGACCACGGCGCCGAGGACCCCACCGGCCCGGCGCCCACGGCCAGCGGCGACGCTCTCGCCAAGACGTCCGCGACCAAGAAACCCGAGGACTGAGCGTTGGCCACCTATAGCGATGATCCCGACGATAACAAGATGTCGCTGGTCGAGCACCTGACGGAACTGAGGCAACGCCTGCTCTATTCGGTGCTGGTCTTCATCGTCGCGTTTTTCCTGTGCTACGCCCTCGCCCAGCACATCTACGATTTCCTGGTGATGCCGCTGGCGCGCATCATGCAAGAGGTCGGCGGCAGCCAGCGCATGATTTACACGGCGCTGACGGAAGCCTTCTTCACCTATGTCAAGGTGGCCGCGTTCGGTGCCATTGTGGTGACCTTCCCGATGATCGCCACGCAAATTTGGCTGTTCATCGCCCCGGGGCTCTACAAAAACGAGAAGAAGGCGCTGTTGCCCTTCCTGCTTGCCTCGCCAGTCCTGTTCCTGACTGGCGCGGCCCTGGTGTACTACCTGGTCATGCCAATGGCCTGGCGCTTCCTGCTGGGCTTCCAGACCACGGGCACCGAAACCGTGCTGCCCATCGAGCTGGAAGCCAAGGTGGGCGAGTACCTGGGCCTGGTGATGAAACTGATCCTGGCCTTCGGCATCAGTTTCCAGTTGCCGGTGGCGCTCACCCTGATGGCCCGCGTCGGCATCGTGAGCGCCGATACCCTGGCCGCCGGGCGCCGATACGCCATCGTCGGCGTGTTCGTGCTGGCGGCCATCGTCACGCCGCCCGACGTGATCAGCCAGATCGGCCTGGCCCTGCCCCTGATCCTGCTGTACGAGGGCTCCATCTGGTCCTGCCGCCTGGTG
>JANQGN010000100.1 GCA_028277295.1 Rhodospira sp. | reverse complement strand
CGCCAGCGCGCGCGCCAGGTCCAGCCCATCGGCACGCAGGCCGTTCATCTTCCAGTTGCCGGCGATCAAGGCCCGTCGTGCGCTCATGGTGTCCCCTCTTCAGGTCTCGTGATGATGTGGCGCGTCCTGAAACCCGCGCGCCTGTGTAGCACGACCGAGCCGTGTTTTGAACGGCTGCGGACAGCCTCGGCACACCGGCGCCGGCCGGATGCCGACGCCGGGCCCCCGAAGTCTCCCCCCGAGTGTCCGGCGTTGTTGCGGCCCGGGGGGGGAGCCTCCTATGATGCCGCGCGCCGGCGGCCGGCCGGCCATGGACCGACCAACGGCCCCGCCCGATGACCGTTGGCCCTACCGCAGAGGACGGCATGCTCGACAGTTTCCGCAAGGCGTCGAAATCCTGGTTGGCCAAGGGCCTGCTGGGTCTTCTGATCCTCAGCTTTGGCGTCTGGGGCATCGGCGACTTCATCACTGGCGGCGACGATGGCCCGGCGGTGATCACGGTCGGCGACGTCCGCGTTGGCACCGATTATCTGCGCGAGGAGTTCAATCGGGAGGTCAACGTGCTGCGCGAGCGTCTGGGCGGCCAGTTCACCACCGAGCAGGCCATTCAGTTCGGCTTCCTGGAGCGCGCCATCGGCCGCGTGGTCACCGAGATTACCCTGTCGCGGACCGCCCACGACTGGGGCATGGTGGTGCCCGACGCGGCGGTGGCCCGGGTGATCCGCGAGACCCCCGCCTTTCAGGGAGAGGATGGCCGCTTCGACCGCGCCCTGTACGAGCGCTTGCTGTCCCTGAACGGCATGACCGAGGCTGACTACACCGCCGCCGTGCGCAACGATTTGACCCGCGCCACCCTGACCCAGCCGGTGGTGGGTGGCGCGACGGCGCCGGCGGCCCTGGTGGACGCCCTGCATCGGTTCCGCAACGAGGCCCGCCTGGGCGAGAGCGTCGCCGTGACCATCGCCGCCGTGCCGCCGCCCGAGGGGGGGCCTGACGCCGCGGTTCTGGAGCGTTTGTATCAGGACAACCTGGACACCGTCACCGCCCCCGAGTACCGGGCGGTCACCGCCATCGTGCTGGATCCCGAGGACGCCCGGGCGCTGATCACCATCAGCGAGACCGCCCTCGCCGAGGAGTACGACGCCCGCCAGCAAGAGTTTACCCAGCCCGAACGCCGGCTGGTGACCCAGGTAAGGGCCGCTGATCAGGCCACCGCCCAGGTGGTCGTGGACGCCGCGCGCGGGGGTGCCGGCCTGGAGGCCGCCGCCGCCGAGGCCGGTGCCCAGGCCCCCGACGACCTGGGTGAGGTCGGTCCCGACACCCTGCCTGGCGACCTGGGCGCCGCCGTCTTCGCCCTGGGGGTGGGCGCCGTCTCCGAACCGGTCGAGAGCGCCTTCGGCTGGCACGTTTTCCGGGTGCGCGAGGTCGTTCCGGGCGGCATCCAGACCCTCGACGCGGTGCGCGACACGTTGCGCGAGGACATGATCGAGGCGCGCGCCATGGACGCGCTCTATGACCTGTCGGTGCAACTGGACGACGCGTTGGGCGGCGGCTCCACCCTGGAGCAGGCCGCCGAGGCCCTGGCCCTGGACCTGCTGACCGTGGCGGGGGTGGACCGCCAGGGCAACGCCCCCGACGGCGCGCCCGTGGAGGGGCTACCCGAGGCGCCCGGGTTCCTGTCCACGGCCTTTTCCGCCGAGGCCGGCGAGACCAGCCTGATGCAGGAGACCGGAGACGGTTACTTCGTGCTGCGGCTCGATTCGGTCACACCGCCCGCGCCGCGTCCCCTGGAGGATGTGCGCGACCGCCTTGAGGCGCTGTGGGCCCAGCGGCGTCAGGCCGACGAGGCGCTGGCCATCGCCAAGCGCCTCCACGCCGCCGCTGGCGAGGGCCGCACCCTGGCCGCCGCCGCCGAGGTCGAGGGGCTCGCGCCCGCGCCCTTGCCGGCGGTGCGCCGCGACGGCCGCGCCCTGGATCCGGCCAGCCGACCCATCCCCGGCCAGCTTGTCCAGGCCCTGTTCGATATGGCGCCGGGCGATCTGCGCGTGGTGGACGCCGGCAGCGCCGTTCACGTCGTGCGCCTGACCGAGGTCATCGCCGGGGACGCCCCGGCCGACGCCGAGGCGCGTGCCGCCATGACCGAGCAGGTAACCGCCGATATCGCCGAGGACCTGTTCGTGCAGTTTACCGACGCGCTCTCGCGCCAACTCGGCGTGACCATCAACCGTGCCGTGATCGAGGACGCGTTCTAGGCCCGCGTCACGCGGTCGAGAGCGTCCCATGCGTGTCATTGCCCGGCCTGTCCTGCGGGACTTCGCGGCCCGTCACCCTGACGCCAAGCCGGCCCTTGATGCCTGGTGGCGGGAAGCGCGCGCCGCGTCGTGGGCGACTCCGGCCGACATCAAACGCCAGTACCGAACGGCCAGTATCCTCAAGGGCGGGCGGGTTGTTTTCGATATCGCCGGCAACAAGTATCGGCTCGTGGTCCAGATCCACTTCCGGACGGGCATTTGTTATATTCGATTCATCGGCACGCATGCCGCCTACGACCGTATCGACGCGGAGACCATCTGATGACAGCGGTGACCGTGCACCCCATCCGCACCGAGGCCGATTATCGGGCCGCGCTCACGCGGATCGAGCAGTTAATGGCGACCAACGATGGCACCACCGATGACGAACTGGAGGTTCTGTCGGCGCTGGTCGAGGCGTGGGAGGAGCGGCACCACCCCATGGACCCGCCCTCGCCGCTGGACGCGATCCGGTTTCGGCTGGAACAACAGGGACTGGGAGCCGAGGACTTGGCGCCCTTGATGGGAGGGCCGGCGGTGGTGACCGACGTCCTGGCCGGCCGCCGGGATCTGACGGTGCCGATGATCCGCGCGTTGCGTGACACGCTTGGCCTGTCCGCTGATGTGCTCGTCGGTCCGCCGGACGCGTCGGCAGCCTGATCGTGCGTCACGATCGCCAATCCGCGCACACACCGACCTCCATGAGACTCGTCTGTTCCGCCACCGGCCACGTTATGGTGTAGCCGGCATGATCCCGCTTGAGTTTTGGCCCTGATCCTCGCCAAACTCCCCCTCCTTTCGTCATCGTTTCTCCCAGATGGACCGCCCGCCATGGATACCCTGCCCAGCCTCGCCGACTTCCGTACCACCTACATGGCGGGCAAGCCCCAGGTGGTCTGGACCCATCTGGTGGGCGATCTGGAGACCCCGGTCTCGGCCTTCATGAAGCTGGCCGACGGTCGCTCCCACTGTTTCCTGCTGGACAGCGTCGAGGGCGGCGCGGTGCGCGGCCGTTATTCCTTTCTCGGCCTGAAGCCGGACCTGATCTGGCGCTGCCACCGGCAGACCGCCGAGATCAACCGCGACGCCCGCCACGACCCGAACGCCTTCGCGCCCGATCCGCGTCCGCCGCTGGACTCGCTGCGCGCCATCGTCGCCGAAAGCCGTATCGAGCCCTCGGAGAACCCGCCGGCCGACCTGCCGCCGCTGACCGCTGGGCTGGTGGGCTACATGGGCTACGACACGGTGCGGCTGGTGGAGCGGATCCCCGACGAGAACCCCGACACCATCAACGTGCCCGATGGCGTGTTCATCCGGCCGACGGTGATGGTGGCGTTCGACAACATCAAGCATCGCCTGACCCTGGCGACGCCGGTGTGGCCGCGCCCGGGGGTGGATGCCAATGCGGCCCACGCCCTGGCCCGGGAACGCCTGGCCGACACCGCCGCCGACCTGGAGCGCGCCTTGCCGCTGCGCCACCTGCCTGGGGAGCCGGACCCGGAGCCGGACGCCACGCCCATGATGGACGCCGAGCACTACAAGTCCCTGGTGCGCCGCGCCAAGGAGTACATCATGGCCGGCGACATCTTCCAGGTGGTGCTGTCGCAGCGCTTCACGCTGCCCTTCCGGCTGCCGCCCTTCAGCCTGTACAGGGCGTTGCGCCGCACCAACCCCTCGCCGTTCATGGTCTACCTGGATCTGGGCGGCTATCAGATCGTCGGCGCCAGTCCCGAGATCCTGGTGCGCCTGCGCGACGGCGAGGTGACCATCCGCCCCATCGCCGGTACCCGCAAGCGCGGTGCCACCGCCGCCGAGGACGCCGCCAACGCCGCCGATCTGCTGGCCGACCCCAAGGAGCGCGCCGAGCACCTGATGCTGCTGGACCTGGGCCGCAACGACGTGGGCCGGGTGGCCGAGATCGGCTCGGTCACCGTC
>JANQGN010000612.1 GCA_028277295.1 Rhodospira sp. | reverse complement strand
TCGCGCAAGCGGACAGGAGGCCAGCCGCGGCAACCGCGATGATCACCTTCTTCATCATTTTAGGCATCTCCTCCATCACCTGATCAGATGGGCGGCCGCATTTTGGCAGAGAACGACCGATCCCATTAAAATGACAAACATATGCTTCCACAAACCGTCAACCGACATCACCCTATGATGGGTCGGTTGTCGGCGAGCCGTGGCCGTTATGCCGCAGTCAGGACACGATGCGACTTCTGTGTCACCCGGTATACCCAAAAACACACCGCAAGGGTACAGGAAATCAGTTGACCCAAGGGTCCGGAAGGCTCATGTGAGCCGCGCGACGTCAACCATGACAGCCCAGGGGCCGCACTTGTGTCGGCCCTCCCGTCGGGAAGGGGACTCCATGAACCTCATCGGCCTGACGCGCGCCGACTTGACCACACTCTTGGCGGAGATGGGAGAAAAGCCCTACCGCGCCAAGCAGCTTTGGCACTGGATTTACTTCCGGGGGGCCAGGACCTTCGAGGAGATGTCAACCCTCTCCAGGGACTTGCGGCGTCGCCTGGCGGAGATCCACACTTTGGAACGGCCCCGGGTGGCGCGCGAGCAGACCTCCACGGACGGGACCCGAAAGTGGCTGCTGGCGTTTTCAGACAACCGTGAGGCCGAGGCCGTTCATATCCCTGAGGATGATCGGGGCGCGGTCTGCGTCTCCTCTCAGGTTGGATGTACCCTGACGTGTCGTTTTTGCCACACCGGAACGCAAATGCTGGTGCGCAACCTGGAGCCGGGCGAAATCGTCGGGCAGTTCCTGGTGGCGCGGGATAGTTACGGCGAGTGGCCGACCCCAACGGACGAGACTCGACGCCTGTCCAATGTCGTGCTGATGGGCATGGGAGAGCCCCTGTTCAACGTCGACAACGTGGCCCGCGCCGTGTCCATCCTGACCGATGGCGAGGGGCTGGCGCTGTCGCGGCGGCGGATCACCCTGTCCACCGCCGGCGTGGTGCCGATGATCGAGCGGTGCGGCCACGAGATGGGGGTCAACCTGGCGGTCAGCCTGCATGCCGCGACCGATGCGGTGCGATCGGAAATCATGCCCATCAATCGAAAATACCCGCTCGATCAGCTCATGGCGGCGCTGCGGGCCTATCCCGGGGTTTCCAACGCGCGGCGCATTACCCTGGAGTACGTGATGCTGAAGGGGATCAACGATTCCCCCGCCGACGCCCGGGCCTTGGTCCACCTGGTGCGGGGGCTGCCCTGCAAGTTCAATCTGATCCCCTTCAACCCCTGGCCCGGCGCGCCCTATGACGGTTCGTCCATGCGGACCATCGAGCGCTTCGCCGACATCCTGGCCGACGCCGGCCTGACCGCCCCCGTCCGCATGCCGCGCGGGCGCGATATCCTGGCCGCCTGCGGACAGTTGCGCTCGGACTCTCAGCGGGAGCGCCTGCAGGGTTACCGCGCCCGGTTGGCGGCCATGAGCCCGGAGGCCCGCGCCGCCGAGGAGGCCGCGCACGCCAGGGCCCGGACCCGCGCCTCCGACGAGGCCCGGGCTGTCCTTGGCGCGGCGCCTGGCGCCTGACCCTCCATGCCGGAACTGCCCGAGGTGGAAACCGCGCGCCGGGGGCTGGAGCCCGTTCTCGTGGACCGGCGCCTCGACCGCGTCCAGGTGCGCCAGCCCATGTTGCGCTGGCCCGTGCCGGCCGGATTCGCCCCCGCGCTGACCGGGCGGCGGGTCACCGCCCTGGGGCGTCGCGGCAAGTATCTGCTCATCCACCTCAACGACGGCCAGGCGGTCATCGGCCACCTGGGCATGTCCGGCTCCCTGGCCGTGCGGCCGGGATGCAATCGGCCGCCCCCGGATCGGCACGACCATGTGATTTTCGATACGGATGCCGGCGTGCGCGTGACCTTCCACGACCCGCGACGGTTCGGGGCCCTGCTGCTGACCACCGCCCGGGACCTGGCCGGCCATCCCTTGCTGGCGCATCTGGGGCCGGAGCCGCTGGATCCAGGCTTTGACGGCCCGGTCCTGGCGGCCCGCCTGGCGGGCACCCGGCGCACCCTGAAGGCGGCGCTGCTCGACCAGCGGGTGGTGGCCGGGCTGGGGAACATCTACGTCAGCGAGAGCCTGTTCCGCGCCGGCCTGTCGCCGCGCCGGCTGGCCAGCGATCTTGGCGGGACTCGGGCGGCGCGGCTGACCGAGGCCATTCGCGCGGTTCTCACGGAGGCGCTGGAGTCCGGCGGCTCCACCTTGCGCGACCATCGCCAGCCCAACGGCGAACGGGGCTATTTCCAGCATACCTTCGCGGTCTATGATCGGGCTGGCCAGCCCTGCCCGGGGTGCGACTGCGATGTGGCCATCACCGGCGGTGTCCAGAGGCTGGTGCAGGGCGGCCGCTCCACGTTCTTCTGCCCGCGCCGGCAACGCTGAGGGGGACAGGTGACAGTTGAGGGAGACTTGGGACCGATGGTCATGCCGCGTCGCGGGCGCGCCCGCGCCATCCTGCTGGCCGCCGCCCTGGCGCTGTCACCGGGCCTGACCGGCCCCGTCGCCGCGGCCGAAGCCGCCTTTGTGGCTGGCACCGAGGATCTTCCCCTGATGCCGGGTCTGCGTCAGGTGCCGGACGCTGGCATGGTGTTTGAAACCAGCCAGGGCCGTATCGTCGAGGCCTATGCGGCCGGTCCAGTCACCGCCGATCAGGTGCGCGCCTTCTATGGCGCCACCTTGCCCCAACTTGGCTGGCGGCCGGCGGCGGACGGTGCCGGGTTCCGCCGCGAGGGCGAGACGCTGCGGATCGAGGTGCTGCCCGGACCACCGCCGCGCACGGTCCGCTTCCGCATCGCGCCTGGCCCGTGATCCTGGCCGTGATCCGGTCGAGCGGCGCGGCGGGGCGCGCGGGGGGGCCGCGATTCCCCCGTCGATCGCGTGCATTTTTGTCTTTTCCTGAGAGGATCGTCGCGGCACTCTCGCGGCGATCCCCGCCGTGATCCCACGTGTTGACCGAGCCTGTCCGGCAGATCGCGCGCACGCGGTCCCTGTCCTCACGTCCCGATCCCGTCCAGGCGGCGAATGAACGGAGCGCAACCTCATGGCCTATGAGAACATCCTGGTGGAAGTCCACGGCAAGGTGGGCGTCGTCCTCCTG
>JANQGN010000558.1 GCA_028277295.1 Rhodospira sp. | reverse complement strand
CCGGCGCATCACGGCCGTGATCCCCTATTTTGGGTATGCCCGGCAGGATCGCAAGACCTCGCCGCGCACGCCGATCACCGCCAAGCTGGTGGCCAACGTGATCACCGTGGCGGGCGCCAACCGGGTGGTCACCCTGGACCTGCACTCGGGCCAGATCCAGGGCTTCTTCGACATCCCGCTGGACAACCTGTTCAGCGCACCGGTGTTCTCCAAGGACATCCTGGAACGCTACCCCGGAGAGCGGCCGATCATCGTCTCCCCCGACGTGGGCGGCGTGGTGCGCGCCCGCGGCCTGGCCCGGCGCATCGACGCCGACCTGGCGATCATCGACAAGCGGCGCGAGCGGGCGGGCGTCTCCGAGGTGATGAACATCATCGGCGACGTGCGCGGTCGCCTGTGCATCCTGGTGGACGACATCGTGGATTCCGCCGGCACCCTGTGCAATGCCGCCGTGGCCCTCAAGGAGGCCGGCGCCACGGCGGTGAGCGCCTACGTGACCCACGGCGTGCTGTCGGGCGGCGCCGTGGCGCGGGTCACATCATCGCCGCTGGACAGCCTGGTGATCACCGACAGCATCCAGGCCACCGAGGCCATGCGCCTAGCCAAGAACGTACACCAGTTGACCATCGCCCCCCTGATGGCCGAGGCGATCCACCGCATCAGCGACGAGCGCTCTGTCTCCAGCCTGTTCGATTGAGCCAGACGGTCGCCCCGTCTCCCGTCTCCCGGCCCATGACGCGCGCCCGCGTCGTGGGCCGTTTTCGGTCGGCCCGCAAGGATTGGGGGCACGGAAGACGGCACGCGCGCCGCAATACCGCCACGCTCTCGTGTACTCTCACCCTCGCTGTCACCGCCCCGCTCCCCACCTGAAGACCGGAGGGTCGAGACCCATGATCTCCCGCATCCGTGTCCGCCTGCCGTCCGTGGCACTGGCCACCGCCACCCTCGCCGCCCTGGGCGCCACCCTGGGCGCCGCCATCGCCTCGCGCCCGGTCGCCGCCGCCGTGGCCATCGAGGGCACCTTCGAGGCCGGCGCCGCCTGCCCGGCCTACCAGAGCTTCAACAAGGGCACCAACCCGGGCGACGTGACCCTGCGGCCAGGCACCATCTATGGCGCCTTCGAGATCAACCGCCCCGAGGGCGGCTGGGTGCGCCTCAGGGTGCCCGGCGCCGCGCCCCTGGAGCGCTGGGTGGCGCGCGAGTGCGGGCGCCTGGCCCTCAACCCGCTGGCCGGCCCCGGCGATCCGGGCGCGCCGGCCGACGCGGTCCCCGTCATCCCGTCTCCGGCCCCCCCGGATCTCGTGGCCCGGGATGACATCCCCACGACAGATGTCCCCACGGCAGACGCTCCCATGATCGACACCGGCGCCGATCCGGCCATCAACGCCGATGATGGCCTGGCGCCCTTGATGAACAACACCGTGATCGCCGCCTCCCCGGCGGACACCTTCCCCTGGTTCTTCGACCGCGTCGACGACGGCCCCGAGGATCGCACCCCGCCGCCGCCGGTGCTGGGGCAGGTGGACGTCGCCGTGTTGCGTCTGTGCGGCGGCTGGGGCGACACGCCCAGCGCCGCGGACTTCCGAATCTTCCTGAGCGAGCACCCCGGCCTGCGCGATTCCCTGGTCACCGCGCTGAGCGGCTCGCCCGACGCGGGCGACGAGGCGCTGGTCGACGCCTGGTTCGACGCCGACGGCTTCCGCCACGTGTTCTGCGGCGAGCCCGACCGGCGCGGCGACACCGGCTGGTCGCTGGGCGGGTTCCACTACATGGGCCGCTACGCGCAGGCGCAGGTGAACGGCTGGGCCGGCCTTCTGGAGGGCGGATGCTCGGTGATCGAGACCGCGCCGCCGATCTATACCCAGGGGGTGATCTTCCGCGCCCTGGACGGCGGCACCGGCATCAAGTGCATCAACGGCTATGCCCTGGGATTGACCGCCCCCGACATGCTGCTGGAGATCACCAAGGCCGTCCGCGACGCCCGCACCCTGTTCGGGCCCAGCGGGCAGCACGCCTGCCGCCGGCAGGTACTGGATGATGGCCACAGCTACGAGGCGGTGTTCGTGATCCGCAACGGCGCCATTGTCACCTTCTATCCGGACGCCACGCCGGACCAGACCATGCCCTATTGCCAGGGATAACCGGGCGCGCCGGGCGCGGCCCCGCATTCCGGGGGGCCCGGCGCCCACAAACCCCCACGAAGATTGGGTCCTGTCGGCTTGCGTTCACGTCAAACCCTGCCATGATGCGCCGGGCGCCGGCCCTAGAGGCGTCCCCCCGTTCCTGACCAGCGGAAATCACTGCCATGCCCACCCCGCCCAACAAGCTGTTCGCGGCCGCCGTTCGTGGCACGGTCGCCTGGGTCGAAGCCATCGGTGCCCATCCCATCGCCTTCGCCTGCCTCCTGATCATGGCCACGGTCCTGACCCTGATGAACATCGGCATGCCCGATGGCTGGGACCGATGGCTGAACCTCGCCTTGCTGGCCAGTGGCTGCGGGTTTCTCGCGACCCTGGCCCTGGAGCTGGATATCCGCCGGTCGTTTCCGGTGGCGCGCATCCGCCGGTTCTTCGCCTTGGCGCTGTTGGGGACCACGATCGGCGTCTTCTGGCCGTTGCCGCTCGATAGCGAGACGTTCGTTTACCAGGCGCTAATCTGGGGCGGGTCGCTGATCGCGCTTCTGGTGGCCGTTCCGTTCCGGTTGCCCTATGAGATGAGCAGGCCCGAGTCCGACCTGTTGGCCTGGTACACTGGCCAGCGGTTCATGGTCGGCGCCGGGCTGACCCTGGCCCTGGCCACCCTGCTGGGCGCGGGCCTTACCGGCGCATTCCTCGCGGTGGAAGAGCTGTTGGCGGTGGACGTCGCCAGCGAGGTCTACGCCCAGGTCTGGATCCTGGCGCTGGCGCTCATCTGGCCCATGTCCGTGATGGTCGAGGCCAACCAGGCCCTGCCGGAGAACACCAAGCTGCGCCCGCCGGTGCCCGAGAAGCCGCCGCGCTGGCTGAGCATCCTGGTCGGCTGG